>CAZDSM010000001.1:0-4236 GCA_964508205.1 Candidatus Hydrothermarchaeota archaeon
CGCGGAGGTGCTACCGGCGGACAAGGCAAGGGAGGTCAAGAAGCTCCAGGATGAAGGCAAAATCGTTGCCATGGTGGGTGACGGAATAAACGATGCTCCTGCCCTAGCCCAGGCAGACGTGGGCATAGCCATAGGCACCGGCACAGACATCGCCATGGAAGCCAGCGATATAACTCTAATCAGCGGGGATTTAAGAGGAATGGTCATATCCATAGACCTGAGCAAGCGCACCATGCGCACCATAAAGCAGAATCTTTTCTGGGCCTTCTTCTACAACACCTCGCTAATACCCATTGCGGCCGGCGTGGCCTATCCTTTCTTCGGGCTCTTGTTAAACCCCATGCTCGCAGCCTTTGCCATGGCATTCAGCTCTGTCTCGGTGGTCAGCAACTCTCTCCGATTGAAAAGGTTTAAGCCCATGATACCGGTCCTTACAAAGCCCACGGTAAGGGAGAAACCCGTTCCTACTAAGGCAGTAAATGGGGGTGAATCGATTGAAGATTAAGAAGCTTGTAAAGGCGTCTAAGTACACTGCCTGCAAGTGTCACAAGAGCTGTATGTGAGGGTGAGATGGGGCGCGTCTATGATTTGATAATCTTGGCCATCGTCCTGGCCTATGACAGCTATAAAAATACTCTCGAGACCTAAAAAACGTGCCTGACGCCCTTAGCTAGGGCGTATAAAAATAGGACCACGGTACCTGCGACAGCGTATCTTCTGGCCTTGGCGTGCCTACTCTTACACATCCCTCTCCACGTTGCACCGGCGGTAGCAAGTTCAATGCCAGACTGCAGCTTTTCCAAGTGGTTCTCCCAGGAGTACGCTGTCACCCTCTCTCTGGCCGCCTTCCCCAATGTCCTCCTAACCGTCTCGTCCTTTATCAGAAAGTTTATTTTCCCCACCAGCTCCTCGACATCCATTGGATTCCTTAAGAAAAGGCAGTTCGCATTTTCCTCTAGGTAGGTATGCGACGTCCCTGTTTCCGCGGGCACTATTACTGTGAGGGCGGTAGCCATGGCCTCCATCACCGTAAAAGACTGGGCCTCGTGGAGGGACGGATGCACGAAGATATCAGCCATGGATAACAGCTGTGGAACATCCTCCCACTCAACTTCGCCTATAAATGTAACTCTTTCATTGCCGAGCTTTTCCGCGAGGGCATTGTAATTCCTTACCCTTGGGCCTCCTCCCGCGAAGACGAACCAGGCATCCTCGTTCTCGGATAACACCCTTGGCATTGCGCGGATAATGGTTTCGACGTTTTTCTCGTGGGACATCCTCCCAAGGTAGAGGATTACCTTTGCGTCATCCGGCATCCCGTATTCTCGCCTCGTTATCTTCCCGTTGCCCGGTGAAAACATCTTCCAATCCACGGCGAAGGGGGCGAATATTATCTTTTCCTTCGGCACCTTCAGCCTCTTCAACTTTTCGTGGAACCTCTGGGTAGCCACTAATACCACGTCCGCACGATCGTAGTGCCTCGCCACTATCCTGTCCACCAGGTTTGAAAGCCGGGTAGAGGGTATCAGGGTCCTGCTTCTCAGCTTAAAGGCCTCCACGAGCAGAGTCTTCTCATCGTGGTGGCAGAATAAGAGAAGGGGTTTTTTCAGGTAATGGGCGAGTCTCACAGCCGTGGCCCCTAGGGGGGCTAGATCATTGACCATGACCACATCAGTCTTTCTGATAGCCCTGGCTAAACCTAAACTAGGGAGCGCGGGGCGGTAGCTGGCGAGTTCGATGGGAATATTCGGAGTGAGGACTGTTTCCACACCGTCGAAAAGCCCTTCTTGCCGGTTAGGGAGCTTCGGCGCGATGATGGTGATGTCATAATGCTCTTTGAGTAATGGGATGATACTCCTGAGATACGTAAGGACCCCATCCTTCATTGGGGAATACGTGTCAGTGACTATGGTTAAGCGCCTCATGTTCTCTCTGCCTTTAATCATCACCCTTCTCTTAATGGTCCCCCTCTAATATACTTAGTAGCTCAGTAGAAAGGCTTAAAAACCTATCTTTTATAACCTCGTGAAACAACAGCATATTCCGCGGGGGGGATGGTTTCTTTTCCCCCACGACATGTGAGCATCAACCCTTTGTAGTTTTGGAAGCAATCGCGGCGAAGAAACCAATGCTACTTAGAGATATTTCCAACTTTTATGGCTTGCTCATTAATAATGAGAATTGTTTGAAGGCCCGAGAGGAAGAGGATTTCGCTAGGCAATTTCGAGAGCTGATGGATAATAAACGGCTGAGAAAGGGTCTTTCGAGAAATGTGTATCGCCTGGTACAGACGCACAGTCTCAAAAACGTTGGGGCACTGCTGAAAGAAGCCTATGAACGTGTTCTAAATAATTGAGCAGAAAAACCGCTATTAAATCTATCCACCTCGAATAACTTCCTTGGCTATTTCTTTTCCGAATTCATAGCAGCTCTTCAGCTCATCCTCGTCGGGTATGTACTTTATCTCCAGGCTGGGCAATAGCGCAAACTTCATGTCCTCGAGGGCCTTGTTTATATCTCTCACTGCACCCTTTCCCCAGCCGTAGGAGCCAAAAGCTGCAGCCTTCTTGTTTGGCGGTCTGATACCTTTGAGGAAGGTGAGGAAACCCCCCACCGTGGGGTACATGCCCATGTTCAGAGTTGGCGAGCCCACTACGATCGCCCTGGACTCTATTATCTCCTTTATTATTTCGCTCCAATCGCTGGTGCGGAGGTTGAAGAGCCTCGCTTCGACGCCCTTATCCGCGATGCCGCGGGTGACTTCCCGTGCCATTTTCTCGGTGCTGTGCCACATGGTATCAAAAACAACGGTGGCTTTGCACCCAGCCTCCCCCCTACTCCACCGGTCATAGGCGTCGAGAATTTTCCCGGGGGAGCGCCAGATGGCGCCATGGGCAGGGGCTATCATATCTATGGCTATCCCCATGTCCTTTATTTCCTTAAGTTTCTTCTGAACTATCGTAGAGTAAAGGCTCACGATGACAGCGAAATACTTCGTTGCCTCATCCATAGCCGCTGGACCTACTTCATCCTCGAAGCGGTAATGCGCCGCGATGTGCCCCCCGAAGGCGTCATTGGACATGAGTATATGGTCCTCCTTGATGTAGGTGAACATATTATCAGGCCAGTGAAGCATGGAAGCTGAGATGAACCTGAGGGTCTTCTTACCGAGGCTGAGTTCATCACCGGTCTTAACCACCTCCACATCCCAGTCCCTGCTGTAGTGCTCCCATAGAGTGTCTTTCCCAGTACTGGTGGCATATATCTTAGCTTTTTTTGCAACCTCCATGAGATTTAGCATAGCCCCGCTGTGATCCATCTCCGCGTGGTTGCAGATTATGTAGTCGATCTTCGCGGGATCCACTATCTCCCCTATACGCTTGAGCATCTCATCCTCAAAGCCTGTCTTCACTGTATCGACGAGGGCTATCTTCTCGTCCACTATGAGGTAAGCATTGTAAGTCGTGCCCCTAGGTGTGTTATAGGAGCCGCAGAAGCGCAGGTTCCAGTCTATGGCACCCACCCAGTAGACACCATTGGCTAGTGCAACCTTCATTTTATACCTCCATCAGTGGCATTTTGCTTTAAACCATATTTTAACTTTAGTCCTTCCAGCCGTACTTGCCGATGAGGGGAACAAAGACACAGGCCCCCAGGTTTTTCTTCAGCAAGGAGCCCTTACTCTTTTCCACAAGCATCAACTCTTGGGTGTATCTTGAGCCAATTGGTATTAAGAGCTTCCCATCAGGGGATAGCAGCTCCAAGAGGGTCTCCGGGATCGCTGGTGCCCCGGCGGTGACATATATCCTATCATAGGGTGCTTCCTCGAACTTCATCTTTGACTTCCTTGAACTCTTTGACAGCCTCCAGGGCGTTGGCCACCCCTCGCTCCCGTCTCCAACGATTATATCCACCCTACCGCAACCAGCTTTTCTTAAATTCTCCCTAGCGCTTTCAGCGAGGTCCTGAAACCTCTCGACAGAGTAAACCGTCCCCTCGCCGATTACCGCGGTGACGATGCAGGCGTGGTAACCAGTGCCTGTACCGATTTCAAGGACCGTATGCCCGGGTTTCAACTCAATAGTCTCGCACATCATCGCCACCATGTGCGGGGCTGAGATGGTCTGGTTCTTGCCGATAGGTAATGGGTAGTCCTCATAGGCGTACTTCTTATTCTCCTCTGGCACGAAAAGATGCCGAGGAACCAGACGCATGGCAGCGATTACCTCCTTGCTC
>CAZDSM010000002.1:0-6480 GCA_964508205.1 Candidatus Hydrothermarchaeota archaeon
AAGACATAAAGAAGAGGGTGTACAAGCCAGTGCTGACCTCGAAGCCCGCCTATGTAAAGGCCATGCTCGACGGTCTAGGGGCGATTAACATGGGGAAAGCTAGGAGTTTCGAGGATCTGGAGGAGTTCCACAAGGCAGTCCTCAACGTGATGAAGACAATACAAAAAATCCAGCTGGGCAAGGGGCGCTACATGACGATAGCCTTCAGGGATGAGATGTTCAAGATAGGTACCACCCTGAACATTATTATAGATTCCCTCAACGCCCTCGGCGAGACCTTAAAGGAAGGGAGGGAAGAGCTGGACCGCCTTAGGAGGGTAATTTCAATGGTCAAGGAGTTAATTGGCAAGGTCGAGGCCGTGAGGAACGCTGGTGGAAGGGACGTCGATGGAGAGATCAAAGCGCTTGTGGAAAAGAGGAGGGCTGCAGAGAATAATCTGAGAGATTTACTGAAAAGCAGAGAATACCAGGAATGGGGGGGTGCTCTGGAAAAACTGGATGATATCGGAGAGAAAAAGTCCCTTCATCGCTCGAGGATTGTAAACTCCATAGGCCCCTTCACGAGGATGTTCAGGAAGTACAAGAAGCTCATTGAGGATGGAGCTGCGAAAGGAGATCTCAAGGTACTGGAGGGATATCTGCAGGACCCTGTAGACGCCTTTACGCGGGAAGGGCCGGTATGCGGGGGGATTAACTCCATACTCAATAGAATCCGTGAATCCCTGGAGAATGGAACCTTGAAATTGGGTGAAAAGGAGGGGAGCAAGGTACTGGCCAAGATAAAGCTGGAGCTCGGCTTAATGGGCAGGTTACGGGCTGAAATGAGCGAGGTGCTCAAGGAGGAGAAGGGTTTGCAGGAGGCTTTGGCCAGCTCCAGGGTTGAGGAAAAGAAAAATGCCCTTGAGGAGAAGTTAAAGGTCCTAGTGATGGGTATAAAAAAACTAGAAAATGAAAAAACTAACGCAGCTGCGGATGCGGAGATATTAAGGGTGGAGGTTGAGAAACTCGCTGGTAAAATCGGTGGAGAGCTGAAGAAGATAAAAGGAAAAACGATTAGAGTAGAGCGTCCAGTTTTTTAACAAGTCCTTCGAAGGTCGTCAAGTAGTTGGATTCGTTCACTGGCGAGGGATAAAAGCCGCCCGCTGCGTATGTGTGGCCGCCGCCATGGAAGTGCCTCGCTAGTTTCCCCAGATCTATCTTATCGTTGTTCCTCCTGAAGCTGAGCTTCCCATTTTCCCAGAGGCAGACAGCGATGTCGCCTTTCTTTTTCAGGAGGTGGTTCGCTGCCAGGGTGCTGCTCAGGTCCTTGCTGGAAAAGCCGATGATAACTGTTAAGCCGGCTATGGTATAGTCCCTAGAGCGCTCTTCAAGATAGGTGAAGGCTTTTGCCTTAGTTTTCTGATAATCGTGGTATCGCGTCTCAAAGGCAGGGTTCCAGAAGTCACCCCTAGCCAGGGACTTCACCAGCTCTGATTTGTTGTAGCCGGAGGAGACTACATCGTAGAGCCTCCATGCAAGGTCGTCCTTAAGCATGTAGTCAGTGTTATGGGCTATGGAGGCGATTTTAATAGCTATTTCGTCCAACGGCATGTAGCTCTGCTGAACCAGCTCAGAGGCGCAGAGGGTTTGGTCGATGCTGAAGTCTATCGGCAGGTTTAAAAGTTCATCGGCACCTTTCCAGTCATGATGGTCGAACCACCTCACCCTGTTGTTTTGGCTGATCTTTTTAAGTTCGCCTAGAATATCAAGGATGGCATCATTATACCCAAGGTCAGCGATTATTATCTCTTTTCCCGCAGCGCCACTTACGCTGAGTAGGACATTCATCATGTTGTCGTAATCCGTAAATAAATGCTCAATGGAGAGGTGGTTCAAGCTGGCATAACGATGCACTATCCCATGGCAGGCCAAGCCATCTACATCGCGATTATGGGCGATGATGAGTATCTTCCTCATAACGCGAACTTATTTAAGCTGATATTTATATCCTCTTCCAGCTCCCCAATAGTATCTAGAATCGGACTCTTACCTAGGAAATAAGCGAGGTGACTCCTGCAGGAGCAATCGCTGGAGCCAAATTTATTCGTTACAATGGTAGCCCTGGGGAGGGAGAAAACTTCGCGGTTAACTTCGCACTCTTTCTTCTTGGAGAGAAAGATTGCTTCTACGACGCTTTTTTCAAGGAGGTAATCTATGTGCCAGCGGAGATTCTTTTTTAGCGATAGGTGACGGTTTATTCTTGCCTTCAGTCCTTTCTTTCCCGACCCTGTGTAGACATAGTATCCTGGGGGAAAATCAAAGACGCCGAGCTTGCCGATTTGCAGTTCTCCTGCTTTTTCTTTTTTAATCAATAGGCAGTAGGTGCGCAGGTTACTGCTCATTTTTGAGCTCTTTTACCCTGTCGTAAATCATCTGCAGGATTTCCTGATCGGTTAGCACCCCCTCAGGGGCATCAACGACCTTTCTGAGCCTTATGGGCACTGTATCCATGCGGTAAGCAGTTCCAGCGAACTCAATCCCGGCGATGGCGCATGGAAACACTATGTCGCTAAGCTCAGTCGTCGGCGTCCAGTGGGGCTCTATGGTTATGAGGGGGATGGAAGCGAGGTATTCCACTGAGCGCTGGGGGAAATGGGATACTGGGTCAGAAGCAACGATCATCGCTGCATCCACCTCGCGGTGCTGCAGTACGTCATTCGCCGCCGTCTCTCCTGGGTTGTAGCGCGGATATCCACGGGAGAAGTCGAGGGCGAAGGGGAAGCCCGCCTGCCAGTTTAAAACTTCGCTGAAGCCCGTGACGTTGTAGTGGCCCCGCATCATCATAATCGAGAACTTGGTGTGCCTGTTCAAGTCCTTAACTAGGGAAATCGCATTGTCTATGTTGCGGATTTTCCCTTGGGTCATGGTAAGCCCCTGACCGAAGAAGATTACGCCCCACTGGCAGGAGATAAGCTTCTTTGCGAGCTTGTAAACGTCTTCCCTAGATACTCCTGCAACTTCGTCTTGGGTGATCTCTCCTCCATTAACAATGGTGCGCAGCGCTGAGAGAAGCTCGTAGTCCTGCCCCTGCTTAACCTGCACGAAGGTGTTAGCAATCTTAGCGGTATCAGTCTTCCTCACGTCAAATACTATCAGCTCCCTGTCCTTGGAGCCGCGCTCCCTGAAAAAGCCTCTGGGGAATATTGAGTGTTTTGATAGATGCCGGGGGTGAGCGTGCATGGGATTGGCACCCCAGTATATAACAAGATCGGCGCGGTTCTTCACCTCGCCTAAGGTGATAGTTGGATAACCAACGTCCTGAAAAGCCAGCTCGCTGGGGCCGTGGCACACTGATGTGCAACTGTCTATAACAGCACCCAGCTCCTCTGCTAAAGCTATGCCCACGCGATGGACCTCGCAGGTAGTCGTGGCCCAGCCGTAAAGCAGTGGATGTTGAGATTTGGCTAGGATATGCGCCGCTTTTTCCACGGCCTCCTCCATCGTAGCTTCCCGGAGTTCGCCGTTTTGCATGACCAAGGGCTTCTTAAACCGGTGCTTGCTCGCGCCCAAGAACTTCGCTGAGCCGAGCTTGCAGGCGTGCTTAACGCTCTTTATATCGTTGCCCTCAACTATGACTTCAATATCGTCGCAAAGGGTTCCGCAGAAAGGGCAGACCACATCAGTAACCATGGTAGAAATAAGCTAGAGGTTAGCATATAAAAAATTTGTTAAAAAAAAAAGGAATGGGTCTTTACGTTGCTCTCTCTGTCCATTCCCTATGGTCCGAATTTCCAGCCGAGTTGCTTATAATAGTACATAAGAAATCTGGACATGTGGGTTGCAAGCCGTCGTTCTTGAAGTTTACTCCTGATTATGGGCTTACCCACTTTGACTATTTTCATGTCCATTATTCGGAACTCCGTATCGCATTTTGGGCATCTTACCATAGGGCAATTTCTTGCGGAGTCTCTGCATCCAAGGCAGGCGGTAGCTCTAGCGTATATTATGGAAAATTCAAAATCGCATACGGGACACTTTAACCTTCTCACAGACCTCATCGTTTGCTCTGAAAATCCTCTGGCCTTCATCGCCATTTCAAAACCGTCTACCACGTCAATCCCTCTTTGCTGATAATTTCAAATTTGGAATTAAATTCCCTGCATACATCTTTAATGGCCCTCATGCTTTCTTTCGTTACCTCTGAATCCCAGATCCCGTGGACTACGGTGTTTATTATGCACACCATTGATTCGATGTCATCCGAAGATAGATCGCTCTCCACACTTACTCCGGATTCTGGATTTACCAGACTTGCTCTAATATTGCCAGATGCCGTTTTAAAATGTGCTTTGATGTGTCCTATGAGATCTGCTCCACGAGTAGCGCAGTTATTTGCTATCCTCATGAGCAGCCGATTTATAAAATCCGTGACCTCGGATCTACTCATCTTTTTCTTTGGATAAATCTGTAGTTGAATTCCGAACTTTCCGAGATTATCAAGTTCCCTATGAAGCCATCGTTCTTCTTTTGCTTCTGAATTCATTTTTTAGATCCGTCTAATATTATGCTTACTATTTTAGAAATTCCATTTCCGGTTTTTCCTGACATCCTAAGGATTATTGCCTGTTTATTCAATTTTCTTGCAAACTCCTCGGATTTAGCTATCATATCCTCCTTTGCAGCATCTATTTTATTTACACCAATAACATCTGCTTCTCTTATCTGTTTTTCTACCAGCTTTCTTACAGCCTTGAGCAGTAGATCGATCCTGATAGAATCCACAAGGGTAACAACAGGAGCGTGTTGTATTCGAAGGGAGGAGTCGGCCTCAGCATACTCGGCCACATTTTTCACAGTTTCTGGAGAGGCGACGCCAGTGGGTTCAACAATTACGATGTCGGGGTTGAAAGACTGGTAAAGGAGGGATAAGGTTTCTGCAAAGCTCCCTGAGACCTGACAGCAGATGCATCCATTGGCGATTTCCTTGGCTTTAAGTCCGTAGTCTTCTAGGAATTTTCCATCGACGGGCACGTCTCCGATATCGTTTACAACTATGGCTGTCCTTTTTTTTCTCTCAGATAACTCCTTTGCAATCTTTATCAAAGCGGTTGTTTTGCCGCTTCCCAGGAATCCCGCTATCTGAACGATCTTCACCCTGTCACCTCACCAATTTTCATATCTTTTCGTTTCATCCTCAACAATGACCCCTGATATTTCATCCAAACCTTCGTGCGTTTTAGTGGAAACGTAAAATAAAGGCGCATCGGGTTTCAGCTTCCAAATGATTTTTTCTGTCTTTTCTATCATTTCCTCTAAAGCGATGTCTATCTTATTTATCGCTATGTAATCCGATTCTGCAATTCCATTTTGCAGCAGTCTCCCCATAGCTTTGAATAGCAAATCTATCTGGGTTGGGTCAACCATATTGATTATCGGTGCATGGGTGAATTTTAGATTTGAGGCTGTCTCTACGATGTCTGAATCTCTCTTGACAAACCACGAACGGGCTATTCCAGAAGGTTCTATAAATAAGAAGTCTAGATATTCGTTGTGGCAGATGTCGAGTAATATATTCTGGAAGAGGTTAGATTCAGGTAATAAAGCCAGTGTAGACAAACTTTCTTGAGGTATGCATCTCTTATAAATACCCTCTTTTAATTGTTCTTCTCCTTGATCATTTAACACAACACCTACTCTTTTCTTTTGCTCGTGCATGATTTTCTCAGATAAAAAATTTATAATGCTTGTTTTTCCACTTCCCCGCAATCCCGTAATTACTGCTATTTTCACGTCTCTCCCGCGACGACCCCATATTTCTCCGATACTTGTTTGACAAGGATCTTGCTGACCTCCTTTAGGCGTTCACAGGTAACACTAGAAGTATGCAGTACCCTTGCCTTTGGTTCGACTTCCCTTATAATCCTTTCAGCCTTACCTATATCCCCCTCTAAAGCTGTGTCTATCTTGTTTATGACCACGTAGTCCGATTCCCTTATCCCGTTTTCCACCACACCCTTTAAAGTTTTCCAAAAAATTTTTAAAGTAACCGGATCAACCACATTTAACGTGGGGGAGAAATCGAATTTTTCGCCTGCATCGTCCCCGGCGTAGGTGATAGCCGAAAGGATTATTCGGGGCAGGGTAGTGCCTGAGGGTTCTATCATGACTATATCAGGTTCTTCCTCCGTGTATAAGTCAACTAAACTTTGCCCGAAGTAGACTGCTGTCTCGCAAGGTAGACATCCCTTGGGGAGGATTTTTAAGGGAAATCTGTCATCTTCAATTTTTACTTTCCCCTCCTCATATATAATCAACCCGACTTTCTTTTGATACTTCTTCTCCAGATGTTCTGCGAGATATCTGATCATGCTGGTCTTCCCTGCACCGAAGATTCCGTAGAGCAGGGCTATTTTCATCTTTCAAACCACACGGCCGTTCTGACTGGGCGGTCAAAAAATAAGAAACTTTTTTTATCAGTCAACGGTAAGGTCTTCTTGGACG
>CAZDSM010000003.1:0-7016 GCA_964508205.1 Candidatus Hydrothermarchaeota archaeon
AGACCCAACCCCTGCGCATGGTTGAACTGTTGGAAAGAAAAATGAATTCTCTCAAGAACTTGGATGTCGTCGTCTTAGGCCTCGCTTTTAAGCCTGGCACCGATGACATGCGGGAGGCACCTGCGATAAAGATAATTCAGAATTTGTTAAAGCGCGGTGCAAGGGTACATGCAGCAGACCCAGAGGCTGTGGATGAGGCCAATAAAATCTTCGCCGTGCACGAGGACCTGCATCTTTACAGGTCTGCCAAAGAAGCCGTGAAACACGGCAAATACGTGCTTATCGTCACGGAATGGGACGAGTTCAGAAGGGAAAATTTATACCGGGGCAAGGTGGTTATTGATGGACGCAGAATAGAGGAAGCCCGAGCAGCGAAGGAATACGAAGGTGTGTGCTGGTGATGCTAATACCATTAAGTGAATTCCCAAAAAAAGGGAAGCTGGTTAAGAAGGACGAGCGCTACGAGGTATATGATATCGCCATGGAGCACCTCGTCGCCTCCATGACAGTGTTGCATGCTAGTAAAGCAACTACTGGACATTCTCACAGCGATGTGGAGGAGGTTTATTATTTTACCCAGGGCGAAGGCGACATCCTCCTGGGCAATAAGAAGCTGAAAGTAGGGGCAAAGGACGTGATACTGATCCCGAAGGTGGCCTTTCATCGAGTCTACAATACAGGAAGCGAGGATTTAATATTCATCAGCATCTTCGAGAGATATGAGGGAAGGAAATGAAGGCTGTAATACCCGCCGCTGGTTTTGGCACTCGATTCCTGCCCATAACAAAGGCCCAGCCCAAGGAGATGCTCCCAATCTACGATAAACCCACAATCCAGTACGTGGTAGAAGAAGCGGTGGCAAGCGGAATAGAAGACATATTGATAATCACCGGCCGCGGGAAGCGCGCCATCGAGGACCACTTTGACCGCAGCATCGAGCTTGAGCTCGCCCTGAACAACAGTGGCAAAAGAGGCTACCTCAAAGAACTCGAAGATATCTCGAACCTGGCGAGCATCCACTTCATACGTCAGAAGGAGCAACGCGGTCTGGGAGACGCTATACTGTGCAGCGAGCGCTTCGTGGGAGACGAAGCCTTCGCCGTGCTCCTCGGTGATACCATAACCATGAATAAGCTACCATGCACCCGCCAGCTCATGGATGCCTACGAATCTTATAAGGGCCCTATAATAGCCGTTGAGAAGGTGGAGCGGGCTAAGATACCGAGCTACGGGATAATAAAAGGAGAAAGGGAGGGCGGGGTATACATGATTGAGGATCTGGTTGAGAAGCCCAGCATCGACGAAGCACCCTCGAACCTAGGCATAATCGGGAGGTACGTCCTCATCCCTGAAATCTTCGATTGCATAAAGCATGTGAAGCCTGGAGTTGGTGGAGAGATTCAGCTTACCGATGCATTGAGAATACTGAAGGATGAGCAACCTATGTATGCCTACGAGTTCAGTGGCAGGCGCTACGACATAGGCACCAAGCTTGACTGGCTCAAGAGCTCCATTGAGGTTGCCTTGGCCAATGAGGAACTAGGTAGGGAACTCAAGAAGTACTTAGAAAAGCTTTTGAAGGCATAGAGGGATTTTTTTGATAAGGGAAGACGTAAGGAGTATAAATATATCTCTGAAGAAAGATGGGTTGACCTTTGATGACAAGGAGGTTCTGGTAACAGGGGGGGCAGGCTTTCTCGGCTCATGGATTTGCAGCGTTCTGATAAAGCAAGGAGCTAAGGTCACGTGCTTGGACAATCTCGCCTCTGGTTTAGCATCCAATATTAAGCCTCTGAAAGACCGAGATAACTTCACCTTTGTGCAGCACGATATATCCAAACCTATAACGTTCGATAAGAGCTTTGACTTGGTGATGCACCTCGCTTCCAGGGCATCGCCCTTTGAATTCGAGAGGTATCCTATACAAATACTGAAGGCCAATACCCTGGGTATATGGGTAGGGCTGGGTATAGCCAAGAAGTACAAAGCACGGTTTTTCTACACGAGCACGAGCGAGATATACGGAGATCCTGACTCTCAATTTGTACCCACATCGGAAAGCTACAACGGCAATGTTAACCCCATAGGACCTCGGAGCTGTTATGACGAGGCAAAGCGCGCAGGGGAGGCCTATGTTAAAGCATATGAATTACAGCATAAGATGGACACTAGGATCGTTAGGATTTTCAATACCTACGGCCCTCTGATGAGGGCTGATGATATTTATGGCAGGGTGGTGCCGCGCTTCATAGAGCAAGCATTGAAGGGCGAGCCTATCACCGTCTTTGGCGACGGTGAGCAGACTCGGAGCTTCACATATGTGAGCGACCAGGTGGAGGGGATTCTGAGGCTCGCGAGCATGGAGAGGGCTAAGGGGGAGGTGGTGAACATAGGGAACAACAATGAGACAAGCATTATTGAGCTGGCCAGGATAGTTAAAAAACTGACAGGTTCAAAGTCGGAGATAACCTTCCCGCCCCTACCCAAGGATGACCCCAAACGGAGATGTCCGGATATACGCAAGGCTGAAAAGCTGTTGGACTGGAGGCCTAGGGTTTCTCTTGAGGAAGGGCTGAGAAAAACCATAGCGTGGTTTGAGGCTGGTAAATGAGGGCGTTAGTAACGGGGGGTGCGGGCTTCATAGCCTCCCACCTCGTTGAGGGGCTGATTGCTGATGGCTGGGAAGTGGTTATTGTGGACGATTTATCCACTGGCAAAGCTGAGAATTTGAATGAAAAAGCAGAGTTTCACCGCATGGACCTGAGGGATAAGGGGTTAAAAGATATTTTTAAAGATAAGATCGACGTGGTGTTCCATCTGGCGGCCCAAGCCCAGGTGCGGTTTTCCCTGGAAAACCCTGTTTATGACGCCAGCGTGAATATCGGCGGAGCAGTAAACCTCATGGAAGCATGCAAAGGCGAGGTGGATAAAATCGTCTATGCCTCCTCTGGAGGCGCTGTTTACGGCGAGCCGGAGTACATCCCTGTGGACGAGGAGCATAAGGTTGCGCCTTTGTCTCCATATGGGGTGTCAAAGTTCATCGTAGAGAAGTATCTGAGGGTTTACCAGGATATCTATGGATTGCCTTATGCTGCCCTCAGATACGGTAACGTCTACGGGCCGATGCAGGACCACTACGGGGAGGCTGGCGTGGTGGCGATATTCGCGAATAAAATGCTGCGCGGAGAGGTGCCCACTGTAAACGGCGACGGTGAGCAGACGAGGGATTTTGTTTACGTCAGCGATGTGGTGGAGGCTAATATTCTTGTAGCTGAGAGGAACGCTTCAGGAGCTATCAACATCGCTACAGGGGTTCAAAGCTCTGTCAATGAGATTTATGAGATAATAAAAAAGGCCCTGGGCTCAGGGGTTAAAGCAAAGCACGGCCCGGCGATAAAAGGAGAGGTCAGGCGCATATGCCTTGACGTTAAAAAAGCAAGGAAAATACTAGGTTGGAAAGCGGGAATTACCCTGAGGGAAGGGGTAAAAGAGTTTTTGAATTATTTAAAAGGGTGAACTACTCCACGCTTATCGCATGGGGCTTTCTGTTTCAGAGATCAGGCTCGCCGAAACTACAGGTTTCGGTGGAGGCCAGGTCTCCATAGGCGTGTATTCGGGCTACCCGTATACAACTTTCCATAGAGCACGGGAAGAGTAATCCGCCGATTCATCCCCCCACCTCACGGACGGGGACTTCTCAGCAATAAAGTTAAAACCCAAGGAACATATAAACGGTTATCAAATGAAACCCAGAAAAATAATTACCCTCACTGTTCTGACGATAGTTGTCCTTTTTGTTTATTACTCAATAAACGCAGCTCCCCTGGTGAGTGATGAGGAATACACCTACATCTCTGGTGTAACCTGGTACAAAACCTACGATGAGGGAACTAGGATAGCGAGGGAGCAGGGCAAGCCCATGTTTGTGTATTTCTGGGCCATCTGGTGCAAGTTCTGCGAGAAGCTGCACACTGAGGTCTACCCTGACCCGGAGATCTCGAAGATTTTGAAGGAGGACCTGGTTTTAGTGGCTGTTGATTTGGATGAGAACAAAGAGGACGCCCGCCGCTTCGGCGTCCAGTTTCCACCCAATTTGATTTTTTTCACCTCGGAAGGGGAGATTATCACCCGCATCTCCGGCTTCGTTCCCAAGAAAGGGCTTTTACCGGTGCTGGAGAAAATCGTCGAGGGCCACACTTCTGAAGTAGAGAGTCCAACTGGGGAGCTTCCCCAGACCAGGGAACGATGAGGTTTGTAGATGCTTGGAAACCTTCTACTTTATTCGAGCTTAGTCATCGGCATTCTTTCGATGACATCCCTTTTTTTAAAGAAGGACACAAAGTGGCTGGTTAGAGGTTTTGTAGCCCTCCTAGCGCTGGATTTCCTATTGCTGGTTTATTACTTCATTACCACGAATTTAATGATTAACTACGTCTGGAGCTACACGAGTAGGGATTTACCCATGTTTTACAAGCTCTCAGGGGTATTGGGGGGCCAGCAGGGCACGCTGCTCTTCTGGGCGTTTCTGATAAGCATAGGTGCCCTGTGGCTAAATGAAAGGCGAGCCAGCGACGGCTTCATAAGGGAGTCAAAGGCAATGGTTATACTGGTAGGGCTCTACTTCATTGCCCTTACTATGCTCGATTCCCCTTTCAAGACCATATACGATGCTAATCCCGGGCTCGACGAGAGCTTTCTTCCAACGGACGGCAACGGCTTAAATCCTTTGCTCATCGACCCCTGGATGGCTGTGCATCCACCATTCATTTTCCTGGGGTATGCCGCTATGACTGTACCCTTTACCGTCGCTCTAGTGTACCTCTTCAGATCCTTCAATGGCAGCACAGCCAAGCTTCACAAAGCCTGGATCACTAATGTTGTGCAGTGGAGCCGCGTATCCTGGCTTTTCCTTACCCTCGGCATAGCCGTGGGCGGCTTCTGGAGCTATAAAGTTCTGGGCTGGGGCGGCTTCTGGGCCTGGGACCCAGTAGAAACTGCGTCTTTGATACCATGGCTGCTACTTACCGGTACGCTGCACGCTCTCGGGGAGCACAGGAGGAACAAGAATAAATATAATGTATTAACTCCTGCCCTCGTGGGCATATCTTTCGTCCTTGTTATCTATGCAACCCTTGTGACGAGGAGTGGCTTCTTCGAGAGCATCCACGCCTTCGGCTCAGGCGCCGTAGGTACTTACTTAGTTATACTGCTCCTCATCTGCACCATAGCGACAATTGCCCTCGCCCTACGCAAGTATCTCAGAACAGAAAGCGCAGGTAGAAAAGAGAGGGGTCCACAGCTGAGGACGAACATTTTCTACCTCACTGTAATGCTCTTCGTTGTCCTCACATTCATCTCCTTCTGGGGGGTTACTTTTCCAGCCCTCTACAAGCTTTTCACAGGCAACAAGGTTGGCGTCGGCATCGCTTTCTTCAATATATGGAGCTACCCTTTTTTACTAGCCATTATGCTCCTCGCAGGCCTGGGAATAAACTTCGAGGCATCGAAGGCGAAGCTCAGGGAATTCGCGACTTACGTAGCTCTCACCGTAATTTCAGCTTTTATCATGCCTTCCAATGCCTGGAACATCGTGGATTACTCAGCCATAGTCAGCCCTGAAAAGCCCCTTCTCTACACCCTCATAGGCTCCATGTCCAGTCTGAGCTTTATTCCGCCTGCGGTTTATATCCTGAACAGCTCATATCAGCGGGCAAGGAAGAGAATAAGAGCCGCAAAGAGGGGGGAATTGAAGATTAAGGAGGCTGGCACAGTCCTGGTACACGTAGGGGTTGTTTTCATTATCCTCGGATCGGTCTACAGCACCCTTTTCACCTCGGAGTTCTCCACGAGCGTCGCTACCATAGGCGAGATCTACCCTAGTGAGAAAACGCCCTACAGCGTTAGAATAGTGGACTTCAAACACTACGCTGACTTTTCAAAGGAGACGCTAATGATACCGAGCATTACCATTGAGGAGTTTCATGATAAGTATGCCCTAGGGGAGAACGAAACATATGCTGTCAGGGGTACTGTTAAGGATGCCTATGACCTCGGGGGCTTAGCCCTTCTAAGGCTCGTCGACAGAGAGAAGGAGCTCTGGGTAGCCACGAATAACCTCAACGTCATCTCTGACAGTGAGGTGATGGCTGAGGGGTACATTATACAGGGCTTCACCATAGCTTCGCTGAATATTAGCTTCAACTATCTCATGTTCTCAGAGGATATTCGTCCCTTGAAGCGGATTATCTCAGCTACTCAGGAGGCTGAAATCGAGGTTTACTCTGGGGAGCAGTTGATAGCCCACGGGATAGCGAAGGTAGTAGAATACTCGCAATCAGATGTTAAGCGGGTGATGATAGACCGCGGGCCTCTTAGGGACGTCTACGTTATTTTCACCGGTGCCAGCGGAGGTGAAGTACCCCTCATTGTGAAGATAATCCCACTGATTAACTACCTGTGGCTCGGCATACTTTTATTTGTGGTAGGAATAATAGCGATTATGCTCTATGACCCTAAATACGGGGTGATGAAATGGTAGAGGTGCCATCTGCTTTCCTCGTGTTCCTCGCCGGCGTCGCTACAATTGCCACGCCCTGCATCCTACCCATCCTCCCCCCCCTGCTTGCAGGCGGCGTAGGTCACAGGTTAAGACCCCTCTTAATAGTCGCTGGAAGTGCATTTACCTTTACCCTGATGGGGGGCCTTTTCTCAGCTTTGGGCTTGGCAGTGGGAGCTGCGAAGGAGACCCTGCGCCTCATCTCCATTGCAGTGATAATAGCCTTTGGAGCGATAATGGTGGAAGAGGACATCAACAAGCTATACACGAGGTACTCATCGGCCTTCATTAACCGGCTGGGGGGTTCAGGCTTTGCCAACAAGGAGGATTCTTTGCTAGGGGCTTTCGCCCTGGGCATGGCTTTAGGCATAGTTTGGATACCCTGCGTCGGGCCTATACTGGGTGCAGTTCTTGCTTACGTTGCCTATCAGGGAGAGCTGGTTTCAGGTTCCATCCTCCT
>CAZDSM010000004.1:0-6891 GCA_964508205.1 Candidatus Hydrothermarchaeota archaeon
CCGGGAGGAGTTTGCTCGGAACTACATCTTCAAAGCGATAAAAGCGAACGCGAGCTACGAGGGGTATCCGTTGAGCACAGCTTTAGCTAGGCCTCTTATCGCTGCGAAGGTCGTGGAAGTCGCGAAGAAAGAGAAGGCAGACGCCTTAGCCCATGGGGCCACTGGCAAGGGCAACGACCAATTCCGTTTCGAGGCTGTTTTCCGCAGCACTGCTCCTGAGATGAAAATCATAGCCCCTGTACGGGAGCTCAACCTTACGAGGGTGGAGAGCATAGCGTACGCGAAGGATAAGGAAATACCTGTGCCTGTGGATGTGGACAAGCCATATAGCGTGGATAAGAACCTCTGGGGGCGCAGCGTAGAAGGAGGCCTCTTGGAGGATCCCAATGCAGCTCCACCAGAAGAGGTGTTCAAGTGGACCCGACTTACCTATGATAAGCCGGAAACCTTGGAAATCGAGTTCAAAGAAGGCGTGCCTATCGCCATTAACGGCGAGAAAATGTCTCCAGCAGAGCTGATAGGGGGGATGAACAGCATAGCTGGAAAGCATGGTGTCGGGAGAATCGACATAATGGAGGACCGCATCCTGGGCATTAAGGCAAGGGAGAACTATGAGTGCCCTGCTGCTGTCGCCCTGCTAATAGCGCACAAGCAGCTGGAGCAGCTTGTCTTGACGAGGCAGGAGCTCAAATTCAAGGAAACCGTGGAGCAGGAGTGGAGCGAGCTTGTGTACACGGGCTTGTGGACCGAGCCCCTGAGACACGCCCTCGACGCCTTCATAGATGAAACCCAAGAGAGGGTCACAGGGACGGTCAAGGTGAAACTCCACCAGGGCTTCTGCGGCATATTAGCGAGAAGTTCGCCCTTTGCATTGTACTCCGAGAAACTGGCGTCCTTCGACGACAACACCCTCGATCAGCGAAGCGTAGAAGGCATGCTCAGCTATCACGTCCTGCAGGCGTCCCTCTATGAGAAGCTGAAGAAGAAGCGTTAAGCAATAAACTCGTCGTGCAGTGCTTTAGCCGCTTTTTTCACATCATTCCGGAGTACCACGAAGGAGATGTTGACCTCGCTGGAGCCTTGAGCTATCATGAGCACGTTGACACCTGCCTTAGCTACGGCGGTGAACACCCTCGCTGCCACGCCTTTAGTGCCCCGCATCCCTGCGCCGATAACTGCTATGATGGAGACGTCCTTGTTATAGTGGACATCCCTGACCACGTTTTTCCCCACGAACTCCTCCTTGATAGTGCCTATGGCCTTCTCCAGGTCCTTCCTGTGTATTACGATGGAGATGTTCACCTCACTTGATCCCTGGGATATCATGAGGATGTTAACCTTCTCCTTGGCGAGGGCGGTGAACACTCTGGCGGCTATGCCTGGGACGCCTATCATGCCTAGGCCCGAAATCGTTAAAAGCACGACGTCCTTCATGGCGCTTATAGCTTTAGCTACTTCATCGCTTTTCTCCTGATCTTTGACGATCAAGGTGCCCTCGTTATCAATGTTGAAAGTGTTTCTTACCCGCACTGGTATGCCTCTCTCCATGGCTGGCTCAATGGTTTTTGGATGGAGCACCTTGGCTCCGAAGTACGCGAGCTCCATGGCCTCGATGAAGGATATTACGTTAATTGTTCTAGCTTCCTTCACAAGCTTTGGGTCAGTCGTCATTATCCCGTTCACATCAGTCCATATCCAGATTTCTTCCACTCCAAGGGCAGAGCCCAGGATAGCGGCAGTATAGTCGCTGCCCCCCCTGCCTAGGGTGGCTATCCTGCCCTTCTCGTCCCCTGCTATAAACCCTGTTACAACTGGAACAGAGCTGCTTAAGATGGGCTTCAAAACATCCATAACTTTTTTCTTCGTATCCTTCCAAATGGGCGAGGCTTTGCCGAAGTCGGAATTGGTTATTATGCCCGCGCTGAAGCCGTCGTACCACCTTGATTTTATTTCTGCGCTGTTCAAGGCTCCGCTCACTATGGGGGCGTTGAGCTTCTCTCCGAAGGATATGAGGTAATCCATGGAGCGAGGAGTGAGTTCCCCGACATAGGAAACGCCTATGAGGGCCTTCTCCAGCTCTTCACACAGTTTTTCGATTTCTATGATGGTCAAACTCCGAAATTCCTCGGCTACCGCCTCCTTCACAGTGACGAGGTGTTTCTCGCGTATCTCGCCTACGAACCCTTTGATTTCCTTTTCAGATACCCCCGTCACTACCTTATTACTCATCTCAACGAGCATGTCCGTTACCCCGCTCATGGCTGAGATTACCACGACAGTCTCCTTGGCCCTTTTTTCCCTGAGCATCTTGGCAACGTGCCTTATCTTTTCCCCGCTGCCTAGGGAGGTACCCCCGAACTTCATAACAACGCTTCTCATAACCCGACACCGATAACTGTCATATTATTATATTAAAGCGGTTCAACTCCATTGCATGTTTCCAATCAAGGACGACAATCCAACTAAAAGTAAACCTATAGTTACTTATTTATTAATTTTCCTGAACATCGCGGTTTTTGCCTATGAAGTGCTATTGGGCCTTCAGAATCAGCTTGATGGTTTCATTTATACTTACGCGTTGATACCGCGGGACATTCTGAGCGGCACTGGATTGTACACCCTTTTAACCTCAATGTTTATGCACAGCGGAGTAATGCACATCTTCAGTAACATGCTGTATCTATGGATTTTTGGCGACAACATAGAGGATATCCTGGGTAGGAGGCGCTTCCTCGGATTCTACCTCCTCTCTGGTTTAGCTGCCTCGGCTATGCAGATATATGTTAACCCTTCTTCAACTATACCAAATCTCGGCGCCAGTGGAGCGATAGCAGGGGTCCTTGGTGCTTACCTTGTGACCTTCCCAAGAGCAAGGGTGCACTGCGTTGTTATTTTCGGCTTCTTCATAAGATGGGTAGCGCTACCGGCGGTATTTGTGCTCTTTTTCTGGTTCGTGCTGCAGCTCTTCTCAGGCATCGGCTCCCTGGCGTATATGGCCGATGATCAGGGTGGCGTTGCGTATTTCGCCCATATAGGCGGCTTCATCGCCGGCGTGGTGCTGGTTAAGGTATTTAGGCGGCACTGATGTTACATATACTATCTGAAAAACAGCTTCTTCAGTATTCCTCTGGGAGTAGGAACCCGCATGGCCCTCGCATCTCTCACCACCTCGACGCTCGCTCCACCGTGGCGGGACTTCTTCACCCGTATATCCACGAAAATCGGCTGCTCCACAACATCGCCGACGATTAATGCCACACCTGGCTGGAGCTGCATGATTTCATCCTCCAGGTCGGCTGTAAAGCCCTCGATGCTCTGGCTTATAGCGCGCAGGTCGTTGGGGTTCGTCACCTTCAGGATTATTTGGGTGTTGCACTGGCTCAGGACGCTCTTGTCCACCCTCGCAGGGCGCTGAGAAACCACGCAGAGCCCCATGCCAAACTTCCTGCCCTCGCTGGCGATGGTGCGGACAATGCCTAGAGCAGTGCTCTTACCGAAGCCCCGCTCTGGGGCGAAGTTATGGGCCTCCTCAAGGAGGAAGAAAAGGGGCGGTACCTTGCCGCGCTTCCGGTCGCTGAAGATTTCGCTGACGAGGCGGGTCACGATTATCTCTTGGATATCAGGGCGAACGCCACGAAGGTTGATGATGGAAACAACACCTTTCTTTACTAGGTCAGGGGGATGGACGGGTCGACCTTCAAAGATCTTGCTCTCCCTGAGCATCTCCAAATTGGTGATGAGATTCCACTTGGCCTTATTCTCGTGGTCCTGGATAATGCGGATGAGGTCCTCGATGGCATACTTGCCATGGCTCTTCGCTATCTTCAAGGTCTCGAAAAGTATGCCCTTCTGGGTATCGGATACCTTCGTGGGGAGCATTTCGAGGAAATTTGCGATGCTCAGCTTGGATATATCCAGGGAGAGCTTCCTGTCGGCTTGGGGATTAAGGTCCTGGTTTGGGGTGTACTCCACGATTCTCTCGTAGCCCCTTGATGAAACCATGTATTTACTCATGAGGCTGAGCTCTCTCGGATTCGTATTAGGGTTTTTCAGTGATGAGTACTCTCCGTGGGGGTCTATTATCACCACGGGCACGCCCTTTTCGGTAAGCTCTTCGATCAGCACTCCCACAGTATAGGACTTCCCGGCCCCAGTTTTAGCCAGGACGCACACGTGTTTCTGAACGAGCTTGTTGATGTTCAGGTAAATGGGCACTGACTCCTTGTGGCCATCGAGGAGCCCCAGGTAGATCCCAGATCTCACCCCCAGGTTTAGGGACCGCCTTATTATGCCGCTGTCCGCCTCGTACACCTTCTCCCCGGGGCGGAATGGCATCTTGGGGTTTCTGAGGAACCCCTTGTCGTCGATGTAGCCTATGACCTTCGCCTTGGCCACGACCCTGTCCCCAGGGTCGCCCTTGGGTTGCGTTGCGCCGGTTATGGCGTTGAGGGAGTACTGCTCGTTGTACCGCCTTATGGAGCCCACTTGGGCGATGATCCATCCGTAGTTTTCATGATTAACTTTAACATAGCCCCCCTTCTGGAGATTGGAATTCTTGCTGAGTATGAAGTTGAACTCCCTGTAACCCACCTCTCCAAAAATCATGCCGACTATCTGGGCCATTTTAAATTACTCCCAGCCCACGCATAATAAAACTTACCCTCCCGGAATCGACTCAAAGGGGCAGGACCTTACCCGGATTGAGGATATTGTTAGGATCCAGGGAGCTTTTTAGGGTTCTCATCACTTCGATGCCTTTACTCCCGACCTCCTTCTCCAGGTATTTTGACTTCGCAGCGCCAATGCCATGCTCGCCGGAGAGGGTTCCTCCAAGCCTCAGAGCGGCCTCAAATATTTCCTCCGCGGCCTTTTCAACCTTTTTCATCTCCACTGCATCGCGCATATCCGTCAGGAAGGTTGGGTGGAGGTTCCCATCCCCAGCGTGCCCGAAGACACCGACAAGAAGGCTATATTTCTCGGATATCCTCTTTATTTCTGCCACCATTTCAGGGACCTCGCTCCTGGGCACAGTGGCGTCCTCAAGGAGGGTTGTTGGCTGGGTATTCGGCTTAATCCTGGTCAGTGCCGGGAGGGCTGCCCTCCGCCCCTCCCAGATCTTCTCCCTCTCCCTTGGGTCGTCGGCATGCCTCACCTTCGCCCCAGCTTTTTCGCATAGGGAGATTATCCTCTCGGCTTCTTCTCTAGCGGCCTTAGCGTTTCCATCGGTCTCGATTAAAAGCACGGCTTCAGCATTTCTAGGCAATCCAGCGCCTTTGTAGTCCTCCACCGCGTTAATGGTTACATGGTCCATGTACTCCAGGGTAGAGGGTATCACGCCGCTGGCTATTATATCCGACACCACCCTGGCAGCGGTTCCAATGTCATCGAAGGAAGCGAGAACTGTGTAGCAGGCCTCTGGCATCGGTAGCAGCCGGAGCCGTGCCCTGGTGATTACCCCAAGGGTTCCTTCAGAGCCTATGAACAGATCCTTCAAGCTGTAACCGGACACGCTCTTCACCGTCGCCGCCCCAGTATTGAAAACATCTCCCGTAGGTAAGACCACCTCAAGGCCTAAAACGTAGTTCCTGGTTACCCCGTATTTCAACGCGTGCGGTCCTCCTGCGTTAGTGGCGATATTGCCGCCTATGGTCGATACCCTATAGCTCCCTGGGTCGGGGGGATAGAACAGGCCTCTCTCCCTAGCGGCCTTGTGCAGGTCTATGGTCACCACTCCGGGCTCCACCATGGCCGTCAGGTTTTTTTCGTCTATATAGATTCCCTTCATCCTACTCGTGGCCAATACTATTCCGCCTTTAATGGGCACAGAGCCAGCGCTCAAACCCGTGCCCGAGCCCCTAGAAATGACCGGGAGTCTCTCCCTATTAGCGATTTTTAAGACAGCAACGACATCAGCTGAATCAGCGGGTTCGACAACCGCGTGGGGAAGAGCTTCGATGAGCTGGGCATCGTAGGAATAAAGAACCAGGTCTTCTGCGGCTGTTAGGACATGCCCCGCCCCTAGAAGGGACTTTAACTCCTCGATAACTTTGTCCCTCATCCTATCCTCCTGATTTCACCGCCATGGACAATAGCTCGGCCGTATGGAGCGTTCTTTTGCTTAAGCCCCTGCGCTTTAATCCAGCATTGATCTGATACTTACATCCTGGGCAGGGGGTAACCACTAGCTCAGCGCCGCTCTCGGCGATGTCATCGATTTTCTCATCGTTTATCTTCTCCACTATCTCCGGGTGCTCATAGCTGAAGAGCCCGCCAAAGCCACAGCACTTATCCTCGATTTCAACATACTCCCCCTTCCCAATCAGCCTCACCAGTTCCCTTGGCTCATGCCTTACTCCAAGGCCGTAGGTTAAATGGCAGGGCTGATGATACGTAAGCGTCGCCCCGATATCCCCTAACTCCTTTCGGTTGTACTTCAAAAAGAAGTCACTTATCTCAAAAGTCTTGGAGGCCAGCTCAGATGCTTTCTTCTGCGCCTCTCCCGTAATCAGCTCCGGATATTCCTTCCACGCCAAGGCGCAGGTGGGGCATGCCGTTACGATGGTCTCATCTCCGGTAAAATTCTTCAAGTTGCCCTCCGCATTGGCTCTTGCCCTCTCCACATCACCAGAGTACAGCGCCGGTATCCCGCAGCATTTCTCCTCCTTCACCTCCACCTCGAAGCCGCCTTTATTGAGAACATCCATGACGGCGATGCCTACCTCAGGGTAGGCGTAATTAATCATGCAGCCTGCGAAAAAAACCACCTTTGACCTGGGATTCCTCAGCTTCGCCCTTGAAGAAACTTGCCTCCGGAAGGGCTTCTTAGGGGAAGGCAGCTGCCGCGGTAGGAGGCCCAGCAACTTCGCGCACCCCATTCCTAGGGGGATTATG
>CAZDSM010000005.1:0-2292 GCA_964508205.1 Candidatus Hydrothermarchaeota archaeon
TTAGACACAGATGTAGGCGGCGTTCTCGACTTGGTGGCAAGAGCCATCGTCATCGAAGGTGCCAAGGTACCAGGAGAAGCAGTAGCTCCAGCAGGTAAAACCAAGTGCTCCATATGCGACGCAGAATTTGCATCCTTCGACGAGTGCGCGGAGCATGCTGAGAAAGAGCACCAGATTTCAAAAGACCAAGCGGACATGTGCTGCGAGCCCAAGTAGGGCCCCTATTTTTTATCCCCTACGATACACTCAAGACTAATAATAAAAAGACGGATAAGCCCGACTGGCAATAATATCTATACGCAGCCTGTCGGCTTCGGTAAACCAGCTATTTTACATGCTTGTTTAGCGGGTCCTGTCGGGAAGAGTTTGTAAATATACTTCAAGTCTTTGTCTGATCCGAGGGTCTTCTGGGTTTCCTTTACAAGGATTCTTATCATCGGTGCAATCTGATATTTCGTGTAGTAGTTCCTGAGGAAGTTGATGATTTCCCAGTGCTCAGAGCTCAACTCAATGCTGTCTTCCTTGGCTATTGCCTTAGCGACATCCTTGTTCCACTTCTGCCAGTCCTTCAAAAACCCATTCTCGTCCAGCTCCAATTCCTCTCCTTTTACCGTTATCGATGCCATGATATCACCAGACTATGGTTTTAGAAAATTCTGTATAAATATTTTTGGTAAAAGAATCGACAACCCGTGAGAAGAAGGTTTCTCATTCCCTGGTGTTCTCAGCCATGCTGAGGAAGTTCTCCACCATCTTCGGATAAGATAATACGTGGAGGTGCAGGTAACCCGCGAGGGTGTTCTTCTTCAGTATTCCATCATGCTTGCCATCTATTCCCCTGCCCCTAGTGGTCTTATAAGCGTACTTTACCTCGCCATTGAGCTTAACCCTTGAGTAATGGAACTCGTGGCCCACTAGTGCATCCCCCTTCATGCTTATCGGATTGTCCACGGTAGCCGTCCTCTTCGCGTATCCGAGGGCCTGGAATTTTTTCATCATCTTCGTGACCAAGGGCAGGAAACCAGCCATCTCGTAGCTCCGCCCGTCCTTTGTGATCAGCCTCTCTCCCAGGTACATCAGCCCACCGCACTCCGCGTACACCGGCTTACCGGAGTCGC
Organism: Candidatus Hydrothermarchaeota archaeon; assembly: GCA_964508205.1. GTDB lineage: Archaea > Hydrothermarchaeota > Hydrothermarchaeia > Hydrothermarchaeales > JALUUU01 > CAYZUE01. The sequence goes on from CAZDSM010000005.1 coordinate 1,119, forward strand.
AGAACTCTCTTACATCCCCCTTAAGGGACTCGTTGCTCTCGAGCTCCTCGGCGAATACCTCTGGAAACCCGCCGCCGATATACAGGGCATCCACGTCGGGGAGTTTTTCGTCCTTAAAGGCATCTATGAACGTTATTTTTCTGCTGTTGGCCGCGAGGGCGTCGATGACGTCCTGGTAGTAAAAGGTGAAGGCATTATCCCTCATTATCCCCACCCTGACGTCAAATTTTTTAGGTGGGTTGAACAAGTTGTTCTCCCTTTGTCTGCGCATCTTCGGTGCCGTCTCGGCAATGTCTATTATACCATCGATGTCAATGTACTCCTCCATGATTTCAGCCAACCTATCGAAGAGGGCTTCTATGTCACTTCTTTCAAAGGCTGGTACCAGGCCGAGATGCCTCTCAGGTATCGATATCCCCGGGTCCCTGGGCATTACGCCGATGACCCTCATGTCGGCGAGTTTCTCCACCGCCAACTTCACCTTGTCTGCGTGTCTCTCACTGCCCACGCGGTTCAAGATGACGCCTCGGATATCTACGGCTGGGTCGAAGAGCTTGTAGCCCATGACAAACGGCGCCGCAGTACGCGCGATTCGCTCCACGTTGGCGATCAAGATGACTGGGGCCTTAAGAATCTTGCTCGCTTCAGCGGTGCTCCCCTTCTCGTCGAGGGCGTTGTGAGAGTCGTAGAGCCCCATGGTGCCTTCGATGACCGCGATATCTGCGTCCTTGCTGTTCCGCTGAAAGCTCTCCAGCATGTCCTCGGAGCGCATCATAAATCCGTCAATATTCCTCGAGTATCGCTGCGTAGCAAATAGGTGAAAGCTGGGGTCGATGAAGTCTGGGCCGGCCTTGTATGGCTGAACTACGTAACCGCGGTTTACAAGGGCGCGCATTAAACCTATGCTTACCACGGTCTTCCCAGCTCTGCTGCTGGTGCCGGTGAGCATTATCCTCGGAATTCTCATCGCAATAGGAAGAACCCTTCCTAATGTTTAAAAAATTAATTGAGAACAAAAATTATCGCTATTTGACGAATATTCTTCCTAAAAAAATATTTATAAACTCCATGCAGATTCCCAGGGATATAAGAGTAATGTCAGAACTCAAACTCCTTCATCCCTTGTAATACCTAGATGGGGTATAAGGAGATCAAAGAAGAGTAACTTACTCCA
>CAZDSM010000006.1:0-4283 GCA_964508205.1 Candidatus Hydrothermarchaeota archaeon
TTTAGAGAATACTGCATTTGCTATCGTGTAACCGATGCTGCCCGCGAGGAGTATGGCTAGAATCTCTAAGAAGCCGTGGGAAAGGAGACCTAAGAAGTACTCCCAGGGGTTGCAGATGTATCTGGTGAAAATGGAGTCCAGGACGAAGCTGTTCTGAAGCATCCTAACATGAACTATATCCCGTTGAAGTACTAAGTTTTTCCCTAGAGCACAGGGGAAAATTAAAACTTTTCCTGCGCTCTCGCAATCTGCTTATAAAGATCTGATGGAAAGGAGGGACTAGAAGTGGGCACATGAATACTGCGCAGAGATTATGCACTCTCGAATACAGCCTGACACCAAAGATTAACAGGGTCATCACAGGGTTCGCACACCTGGACCGAGAGCTCGGCGGTTTGAGATGCGAAAGGGTTTACCTAATAAAGGGCGGGAGGGACATTCTCGACTACTTCGTCTACCGCGCGATGATTAGGAACATCCTGCAACTTGATAGGAAAGCAGTCTTCATAGACTGCGGGAATTCCTTCGACCCATACATGATAGCCAGGATGTGCCGGGAAGGCAATGTGTATGAGAAGAAGGTCTTAGAGAACATCCTTGTCTCCCGACCATTCACCGCCTACCAGCTCAACACCCTCATAGAGGACGGCTTAACGAGTGCCCTTAAGGAAAAGCCTGTGATGGTCGTGTTCTCCCGGCTGCTGGACCTCTTCACCAGCGGGGACGTGGAGGATAGGGACGCGGGGATAATCCTGCGAAGGGTCCTGAGGGAGGTGCGGGCCATGGTAAGGGATGAATATCCTCTCCTTGTTACCCATGCCCATAGGAAGAGGAAATACCTGTCCTCCATGAGGGATGCTGCGGATTCGATTATCACTATTCAGAACATTGGAAACCACGGACTCAGGACGACCCTGGAGAAGGATCCCGTTATGCAGCCAAGGACCATTGATTGCTTTCTCGCTAACGGGGCTCAGAGCATCCTTGAAGATTACATAGAGGCGATATGATGGGAAGGACCCTGGCAACCTACAGGAACCTCCTAGAGGAGGAGATAGCTGGTTGTAAGAGCTATAGGAAGGCCTTGAGGAAGAAGGACCAGGAGGTCTTTGATGAGCTGTTGAAGTACGCGAGGACCCATAGCTCGGCCTCGGGCTACCACGTCTCGACGAACATCTTCGAGCCCATGTTGATGAGCATGCTCCTGGAGCTCAAGAAGGAGCTCAATGAAGTTAAAAAGGAAATGGAAAGGCAGAGGCAGAAATGAAGGGATGGCTCCTTGATGTTTACCCTGACTACGCCCGGAACGAGATGGTGGTCTGGCTCAAAACCGAGAAAGGGAAGCCTGTCAGGCTGACCGATGCCTTTACCCATGCCTTCTACGTCAGCGCGGAGAAGCGTCACATCAACGAGCTCATAGAGGAGCTCGCCCCCTCCCCATATGTTTGCGGAATTCGCTATGACAGGAAGAAACAGTTACTCGACGGTGCAAGGCCGAAGAACTTATTGAGAATCGAGTTGTCAAGTTACTCCCAGCTATGGCAACTGGCGAAGAGAATAAACGAGGGGGGAGAGTTCACAAGATACAGGCTTTATAACGTGGACATAAGCCTGGCGTTGCGCTACATCTTTGAGAAAAAGATATCGCCCATGCTCTTGCTGTCTGTTCAGAAGACCCTTGACGGCGTGAAATACGAAACCCTAGAAGACCCGGGGGAGCTATACTACCAGGTTCCCGGGCTCAGGGAAATCGCTCTCAAAGTGAAAGTCATGAAGCATGGCAGGATAGCAAAGGCTGGTGACCCCCTGGAGAGCGTAACACTTGCATCTGCAGATGGACGCCTGGTATTAGATGGGGATGAAGCGGGTATTTTAACTGATCTCGTTAAAGCGATTCAGAGGCTGAATCCGGATGTGATATACACTGACAATGGGGATTCCCATGCCCTACCCTACCTGTATCACAGGGCCATAATCAACGGGCTTGGCAAAGAGTTCCAGCTGGGCAGGGAGCCGTACTCTTACAAGCCCCGGGAGGGCAAGACCTACTTCACCTACGGCAGGGTTGTATACAAACCAGCCTCTTATGCACTGAGGGGCAGGGTGCACATAGACAGAAGCCACTTCATGTACAGGGAGAGCGGTACCCATGGTTTAATAGACCTGTCGAGGTTCGCAGGCATACCGATGCAGATGCTCTCCAGGATGAGCCCTGGGAATGCCATAACCACTATGCAGCTGCGCTATGCCCTTGAAAAAGACATCCTCGTACCCTGGAAGAGGCAGAGCTACGAGTACTTCAAGACCGCGTGGAAGCTACTCTACTCCGATCACGGTGGGTACATCTTCGACCCAAAGGTTGGGATCTATGACAACGTGGCTGAGCTGGACTTCTCCTCGATGTACCCCAACATCATGGTAAAGTACAACGTCTCCCCGGAGACCGTGCTCTGCAGGTGTTGCAAGGACTCAAAACATCGGGTACCCGTCCTCGACTACAACCTCTGCGAGAAAAGGGTTGGACTAGTACCAATGGTATTGAAGCCCGTGATAGAGAGGAGGTTCGCGTACAAGAGGCTGATGAAGGAATCCACTGGCAAAAAAAAGGAGACCTACAAGCAGAGGCAGGCAATATTGAAGTGGCTGCTGATAACATCCTTCGGATACCAGGGGTACCGCAACGCCCGCTTCGGGCGCATCGAGAGCCATGAAGCGATATGCGCCTACGGTAGAGACCTCCTGCTCAAGGCGAAGGAGATAGTGGAGTACTTTGACTTCGAGGTGCTCCATGGCCTAGTGGACTCCCTATGGATAAGGGGGGAAGCAAAGGTCGAGCATCTGAAGGATCTCTGCGAACTCATTTCTGCTGAAATTGGCATCGACATCAACCTCGAGGGCCGCTACAGATGGATAGTCTTCCTCCCTAACAGGAGCAACGGCGTCGGATCATTGAACAGGTACTACGGGATCTTCGAGAGCGGGGAGCTCAAGGTCCGAGGAGTGGAGACGAGGATGCGCAACACGCCGAGGATACTCATCAGCTACCAGAAGGACATCCTACTGGAGTTGGCGCAAGCCAATAGCATAGAGGAATTCTACGCTGTCCTGCCAGGAACTTTTAGGTTCATGAGAAAGTACGCTGAAAACTTAAGAGGGGGTGGAGTGAATCCCGAGGATCTGGTCTACACTGTGACCGCCTATAAGGGTCTCCCAGAGTACCGGGTGAACAACTTCTCCTATGCAGCCCTTAGGCAGCTGAAGCAAGAGGATGTGGAGCTGTATCCAGGGCAACATGTTCGCTATATCGTCACCGATCATAAATCCCGGAGATATCAGGAGAAGGTGATGATAGCCGAGGCATATCAGGAGGGTGACGGCTACGACGCAGAGTTCTACATAAAGCACCTCCTCAAGGCGATGGAGAGCCTGCTCCTGCCCTTCGGCTACACCACGGAGAAGCTGGGATGTGTTTTGAGTGGGCAAGAGCAGAGCGATCTTCAATGTTTTTCCAAACAGGGCTGATATCATGGCGGCGACATACAACATCCTCACGGGGAACTCTCAGGTCAAGGGTAGGATAGGCGAAGTAATTGCTTCTCATTATCTGCGAAAACAAGGCTTCATAGTTAACAGACCGAGCAGGATATTGAAGCTACTGGGTAGAGCAGGAGTACCCAATAATTACGAGGTACAGTTCCTGCGACGCTACAAGAAGACCATGGACTACTTCGCGGTTTATCCCAGGGATGATCCCTTGCTTATAAGGAAGGCAGCTGTCTGCGAGGTCTTCGCAAAGGGGGGGCTAGACAAATATTCCAAACACCCCAGGAGCAACGGATACGTGGTGGAGGTTAAAACAAACCTCAATAGGCGTCTAAGGGTTTCTGAATGCCAGGCAAGGATGTTCCGCTTCGCAAGGAAGATTGGATTCGGGGTTATCCTGGGCCTTGTCATATTCAGGAAGAGCTATACTGCCGAGATAACACTCCTTGACGAGAAAGGGGGGGATGTCTCTTTACCCATACCTCAATCTCATGCCTTTTAAAGATGCAGAAAGAGATAAACAGGCTGAAGACTAAGGATTAACGAAAGGATCCTGTCAGTTTCGGAGTTAGGTCCATATCCGTTAAGGTAAAATCAGAAGTATGTCAGAACTCCAGTTCCAACATCCAATTGAGCACTAAACCCAGTAAAAGAATGAAGAAGAGATAATACTTCAACTCTGCTTCGTGAATCCCAGTGCGTCTATTATCAAGAACTGAGAACTACCATGAGAAACCCGA
>CAZDSM010000007.1:0-10070 GCA_964508205.1 Candidatus Hydrothermarchaeota archaeon
GGTGAAGAAAGGGTTAATTGACGAAACCCAGGCTTACATGTTCGTAAAAGGAAGGAGCTTTCTAATTAAAGGATTTTCCCCATGTATGGCCCTACTCTACGGTATCCGAGCTTCCTGTAGTACTCTCTCGTACCGATGGCACTGGTGATGAGAAGCTGTTTATATCCCTCTGCCACAACTGTTTCTTCAGCTCTCAAAAGAAGTTCCATCCCAAGGCCGCGGTGCTGTTTCTCCCTCGCATCTCTGACCCCTAAGCTCAGAGCCCTTCCGAGGACCCGCAGCTCTCTCACAAGGGCTGATTTGCTTACCTTCATTCTATAGGCCTTCTCTGAGGGGAATCGAAGTCGCAAATAGGCGATTAATACGTCGCTTAAGGGGTCCTCAGCAGAGATAAAATACTCCTTACCACCAGAAGCCTCGTATATCTCTGTGAGAATTTCCACCCGCCTCCAGTCTATGCTTATGCCAGCCCTGCTCTTATGCCCTGCCTCGCGGCATCTGATGCACCTGCAATTACGAACTCTATTGTAAACCTTGGCTCCGAGGTCTCCTTTCTTTACCCCTGCCTCAATTAAATATCTTGGAATATCGCGCTGGATGCGCATAACACGGGTCCATTTGGGCAGGAGTTTCTTTACTTCAACCAAGAGCTCCAGGGCTTCGGCATCGTTGTATGGAGCGTACTTCCCATGCATCCATAGCTCGTAGAGCTTCGTTCCTTTTATAATGAGGGTGGGATATATTTTCAGGAAATCGGGCTTATAATTTGGATTGATGAAGAGTTCTCTGAACTGCAGTAGGTCTTCCTCGTAGCCCGCAAAAAGTCCGGGCATCATGTGATATCCGACTTTGATGCCAGCGTCTCTAGTGATACGGGTTGCAACTGCGACATCCTCGATAGTGTGCCCCCTCCTCACTTTCTCGTATACCCCTTTTATTATCGACTGTACCCCGACTTCTACCCTAGTCACGCCTAGGCGCAACATCTCGTCTACGTGCTCTTTCTTGCAGTAGTCAGGGCGGGTTTCAAGGGTAATTCCAACGTTTCGCACTTGGGCTTTCTCATTATAGGTCTGAGCCTCCAGCAGATGATGTGAACTCTGTTTTTCCACGTATCCAAAATCGTTCATCGCGTCAAGACAGCGCGTTACAAAACCCTCCTGGTATTCCTTTGGTTGGGCGTTAAAAGTGCCACCCATGATGATTAGCTCGGCCTTGTCAACTGCATGCCCTATCTGCTCTAGTTGACTAAGCCTGTCCTTTACCTGGAGATAAGGGTCAAAGTTCGATCTCTTAGCTCGCATAGCAGCTGGTTCACGGCCAGTGTAGCTCTTCGGAAACCCCTCGCCTTGGGGACAGTAAATACATTCCCCGGGACACGGATACGGCCTCGCCATCACAGCTACGACTGCGATGCCGGAAATAGTTCTAATAGGTTTTTTCCTCAGTATGGGCTCAAGATAGGGGCGGTCTTTTTGCTCAGTTGCCGCAAGAATCTGGGGGTTGGTGGGGATCTTTGCGAGTCGGTATTTCTTTGCTACTGCCTTTTTTAGGGACGTTATTTCCTTCCCGTCCTTCAGTCCTGTTATTATCTCTTCAATGGCTTTGCTACTCATTTTCACTACCCTTGAATCTAGCACCCTTATTACTGGCCTTGGTAAAAATCACGTTGGCCTCTCTGGCTGGAATGCTGTCTAGAAGTTTGTTTTCGTCTTTAGGCAGGCAGTAGATAACAGGACCAAAAGAGCTGATACCTGCTCCATATGAGTGCTTCTGAGCAGTCCTCAAAAGCTTTCTCACCCTTGGATGCTGAAGTTCCACCTCTATCCTTTTGAACCCGACTCTTTGAACCATGTTTACCGCCTTCCCGAAGGCATCGATGTCCTCCTCAACCAGGGCGGGAAGCAGCTTCATCAGTATCACATGACTGAGCTTCTGAACCTCCGTCAAGGGAATTGGACAGTACTTTTTAAAAACATTAATCTCTCTCGCCCCTGAGAAGCAGACGCCCTCCCTGGGTATTATCAAAGCCAGCTTCCAATCGGGGAAATCGTGCCTCGTTATAACTGCTGGAGGCGGAGCCCTGGACACAGAGGACGGCTTAAAATTCTTTTTTACTTTTAAGGAGTGGCCTCCGTCGAGGATAAATCCCCCCTCCTCAAAGGCGGCCACACCTATACCTGAGGTCCCCCCTCTACCCACGATGCGCGCAACATCCCTGACCTTGAGCTCAACACCGTAAAGCCTTGCCACCGCACTACCAGCAGCTAAGGCAATCTGCGTTCCAGAGCCTAAACCAACGTGCTGAGGAAAGGCTTCGTCAATGGTAATGTTTATCCCATCCCGCACACCGATGTGACTCATAACTCTTTTAGCAGCCTCAGCGCATCTATCCTTCAGAGGTCCCTTTACAGTAATCTCTCTGCCTTTAACAGCCTTCAGGCGTATCCCTGGTCTATCAAGGGCCAAGCCCAGACCGCCGTCCATTCTTCCGATAGAAGCGTTCAGATCAAGAAGGGTTATATGAATCCTAGAGGGGGTGGTTATCTCGAGCATGGGTCCATGTTTAAAAAGCATGCTTAAAAAGTTGACTCAAAAGGATGGAGATGGATATCAATGCGAATTTGCTGGTAAAAAAAGTTATGATTTTCCTAGACGGGGAAGGTATCAAATATCCTTGAGGTCTAAGTATTGCGAGGATAGATGCATCTGATTCCGTGGAAGTGCATCTATCTCTTCCTTTGGTTTACGGAAGATTATCCACGTTAGAGCCATTCTTACGTTCATTTATCCCCTATGGAGTGGAAAATTTTATCTCTTACTTTAACTTTTATCTTGTTAGGCAGCGTACTATCCATCAGACGGTGATAAAGTGGAATTTAGATACAAAGGCGCGGTTATAATCAACCCCCTTATGCGCGGCGGCATCGTGCCCAAAGAGGTGCAGCGGAAGCTCTTCGAGGAGGGCTGGGCGGAAGTAGGTTACGACCTGTGCTTTGACTGCATCGAGGGGAGGAGCAGCCTGATAACCAAGCCCCCTATTAAATCGCATCTAGAAGATGTCGCAAAGTTCTACGGCGGCGACATTGCTGAGCACACCTTTGGCTGCAGGGCGTCCCAGTTCACGGTGATGAAAGCCGTGAGCGATGCAGCGGAGGAGCAGAAGCGGGAGAAAATCGTTATCGCTGACCCCAACAGCCATTACTCCACCAACATCGCCGCTGAGATGTGCGGCCTCCGCCTCGTCGAACCACCTCACACAGGCTATCCAGAGTACAAAGTAACCGCTGACGCCCTCAAAGATAAGATTACGGAGGTCGGTGAGCCGGCCCTGATCGCTGTTACCCATGCTGACCCCTACTTCGGCAACCTCGCCCCCGTCGAGGAGATAGGGAAGCTCTGCTATGAGAAGGAGATCCCATACATGGTGAACGCCGCCTACACCGGGGGCGTAATGCCCATTAACATGAAGGACTTCAAGGCGGACTTCCTTACCCTCTCTGCACACAAGAGCATGGCCTCCATCGGACCCCTGGGCTACCTGGTGACCACTTACGAGTGGGGCAAGAAGGCCTTCGCCTTATCCAAGGTGACCCCGGATTGGACCGGTAGGGCCTTCGGAAAGAAAATCCCTAACATCTTCGGCTGCAGCATCGGCTCCCTGCCCTTGATAAGCTCCATGTTCTCCTTCCCGGAGGTCAAGAAGAGGGTAAAACAATGGCCATCCTGGGAGAAGAAGATCAACGCCTTCGTGGACGACTTCGAGGACATCGAGGATATCATGCTTCTGGGCGAAAGGCCTCACAGGCATCACCTCCTGCACTTCGAGACCCCAGCGTTCTGGAAGATCTCCAAGTACCACAAGCGCAGAGGCTTCTTCCTAGCTGAAGAAATGCTCAAGCGTGGTATAGTCGGCCTCCACAAGGGCCTTAGCAAGCACGTCAAGCTCAGTATATACGGCCTCACCGATAAAGAAATCAAACAGGTATTAGGCGCTTTAGCTGAAATAGCCGGAATGGAAGAGGCAGTGGCAAGGTAAGTTTTGTTTGATCTGTGTCCCGTGGTGGAGGGTGGTGATAGAGGATTTGTAAATCGAAAGGCAGATAAGAGAGGGAAAAGAAATGGGGATTAATAAGGTAAGGATAAATGGAGGAGCAGGAAACCACGGAGATAAATGAGTTGCTAGCCAGCCTGTTCTCGGATAAGCAGAGGGGCGTCTACGGGGATCTAATCCGCTGGGGCGTTGAGACCGTTAGGGATGGCATCACCCTGGAGGATGGATATCATAGCATCACCAGCCTATGGTTGCAGGACAACCGCTTCGTGATAAACAACCGAGAGACTGAGATAATCGTGGAGGACAAGGTTACTAGGAACACCAGTACCATGAAGCTAACGAAACCAGGGGCAGAAGAACCACCGGTGGAGAAAGAAGAAAAAGGAGAGGAAAAGGAGTAGTCTTCACCTCTCCCTCAGCCTGCATACCCAGAGGGAGACAGTGCCAGCAAATGTCGATATAGATTTTTTTGTGTTCTAGTGTATAAAGGCGTCTGTTTGAGAAAATAGTTATATCAAACTGAAGACAGAAGACTTTTGCCCATCCAGCGCCTGGTCAAAGAAATAAAATTACTTCTTCGCCTTCTTAGCCCTGTACTTCGCTATGGCCTTGTGCAGGACATCGGCGCTGAGATTGGAGCAGTGGCGCTTTATGGGGGGGAGGCCGCCGACGGCGTCTTCAACGTCCGTTTTGGTTATTTTCATCGCCTCGTCCAAGGTCTTGCCCTTAACCATCTCAGTTATCATGCTCGTTGTGCCGATGGCCGAGGCGCAGCCGAAGGTTTCGAATTTTATGTCCTCTATGCGCTCGTTCTTGATTTTCAAATAGAGGTACATGACGTCGCCGCAGACTGGGTTGCCACCCTTGCCGACGGCATCCGGGTTCTCCATCCGACCCATGTTCTTCGGGTTCCTGAAATGTTCCATTAACTCCTTGCTGTACATATTATCAACCTTCCATTAGAAAATCCGTCTTAAAGGGGGATATCGCCCTGAGGCGGTCTATCACCTTTGGCAGTACCTCCAGCACGTAATCAACCTCCTCCTTAGTGTTCTGCTTCCCGAGGGTGAGCCTGAGGGAGCCGTGGGTCTCCTCGGGCTTTAGGCCGATAGCGCTGAGCACATGGCTGGGCTCAAGGCTCTTGGAGGAGCAGGCGCTACCAGTGTTGGCAGAGATGCCGTGGAAGTCCAGCTCGAGAATCAAAGACTCGCCCTCAATGAAGAGGAAGATGCAGTTAGCGTTATTGGGCAATCGCTTCGTAGGATGGCCATTCAAACGGGAGTTCTCTATCTTCAGGGCGCCCTTGATGAACCGGTCACGAAGGCTGGAGAGCTTCTCGGTCTCCTGCGTCATCTCTGCACCAGCTATTTCAGTTGCCCTGCCGAATCCTATGATGCCAGGGACGTTCTCAGTGCCAGAGCGCTTCCTGAACTCATGGCCGCCACCGTGGAAGAGGGGCTGCATCCTGACGCCTTTACGCACATAGAGGGCGCCCACCCCCTTGGGGCCGTAGAGCTTGTGGGCACTCATAGACAAGAGGTCCACGTTCATGGCCTGCACATCCACAGGTATCTTGCCGTAGCTCTGCACCGCGTCGGTGTGAAAGAGGACCCCCTGCTCCCTGGCGATACCGCCGAGCTTCTCGATAGGCTCTATAGTACCGATCTCGTTGTTAGCATGCATTATCGAAACAAGGATGGTGTCCTCCCTAAGGGCGCTTTCAAGGTTCCCGGAGCTTACCCGGCCGTATTCATCCACTGGCAGGTAGGTGACCTCGTAGCCCTGTTTCTCCAGCCACTCGCAGGGCTCCAGGATGGCGTGGTGCTCGATCTTGGAGGTAATGATGTGCCTACCTTTCTTCCTGTTGGCGAATGCAATCCCCTTCAAGGCGAGGTTGTTGGCCTCTGTGCCCCCGGAGGTAAAGATAATGTTCCCGCTGTCCGCGTTCAGGAGCTTCGCTACTTTGCTGCGCGCCTCCTCCACTGCTTCCCTGGCTTCCTGGCCAGCAGTGTGAAGGGAGGAGGGGTTGCCGTATTTGATGGAGTAAAAGGGCTCCATGGCCTCTACTACCCTCGAGTCCAAAGGAGTAGTGGCTGCGTGGTCCATATACACATTCATTCTCTCACCTATTTGCAGCTCTTGCATACGAAGTCCTCGAAGATCCCGGAGAAGGTCTTTGAGAACTCCTTACAGGTTCTTATCATGGCCTTCCTGCCGGTATCAGTCAGCTCATATATCTTCTTACCCCGCCTTCCGGTCTCTTTCACCTTTATGAGGTCGGTCTCCTCAAGCTTCTGCAGCGCGGGGTACAGGGTGCCCTGCTCCACCTTTGTGCTCTTTATTTCGTTGAGCTGCCGCATGATCTCATATCCATGCATAGGAGTTCGCCCTACGAACCAAAGGATCTGCATCTGCAGGACCCCCAGCTCCATATGCGAAATATTATGTATGTCAGCCGACATGTCGGTCAATATACATATCTCGCCATATTTAAGCTTTTTCCCCAACTGCGCTGTTGAGGGTCTGAAGGAACTCCTCCAGATTGACGTTGTGCATCTTGCTCGCCTGCTCTATGGTCACTTTATATGGCATGGTCTTCCTTAGCACCGGGTCCTTCAAAGGGGTGAACCCGAACTTCAGGAAGATATCCAGGGTCTCAGGGTACGTGTCCAGGACCTGGCCTACTATCATGTCTCCTTTAATTTTCATTTTATTCCTCCCCATATGGTTTGTTAATTGTAGCCCAAATGTTGTAGCCGAAAGCGGCGTAAGCAGCGAGGGTTATGACGCCCGATAGCCCCAAGAGGGCTTTGAGGGGGCCGATGAAGGGGTAGAAGAGCTCCAGGGTGACCCTGATGAGGTTGCCCCCTACCAGGAGAAAAAGGGCCGCATCCGCGAGCCTGAGGCTGTGCAAATCAACGCCCTTGAATATGGGTAATATCCGGGTCGCGTAGCCGAACATCATCATGGTAATGAATCCCACAGTCACCGCATGGATGTAGGCGTCGCGGAGGAATATATCCACGTTAACGTCCGAAAGGGTGATATACAGGCCGAGGGTTACGGCGAATAAGAGCCACAGATATGCCCCCTTCACAGATCTCTCGTAGTTGGTGCTCGCCTCCATAGGGGGGAGCTCGATCTCGGGTTTAGTGAAGATGTTTAAGCCGTAGACGAATATAACCACGGCCGAAAACTCCAGGATAACCCCTCCCTGGAGGAGGGCTGTAAGAAGGGGGCTGGGGGAGAGTAGAATAAGGGAAAAAACCCTGAGGAGGACTCCGAGGTTCAAGAGTATGAGGGCGTAGCCGACCGGTTTCTTCCGCGCCTCCTGCAGGCCTAGAAAAACTGGCAGGGTTCTGATGCCAATGCCCATGATCATCATGGTAGCGAATCCGAAGAGCATGGTATGTATCAAAGCTTCATTCAAAGGTGGGGGTACGGTATGGAGGCCGCCCTGGATCATGCGTATTCCAATCCCCCAGTTCAAGGCGCTTCCCAGTAAAAACCATAGTAGAGCAATACCCACGTATCGCTCGAAGAACTCGAGCTTCTGCTCGCTGCTCAGGATGGTCTTGATAATAACGTAGATGAATAATCCCACGCCTGTGAATTCGAGAAAACCCGATAAGGCCAGGAGGACTGTGGCAGTTACTCCAGGGACCGCTATCGCAGCGCCGCGCAACAGAACACCAGCCATCACCAGCCAGAAGGAGAGGTTGGCGAGGAATTTGCTGTGCAGCTGGGTCGCCTTGAATCTTGGGATAACATGGTAGGCGATGCCCATGATGAAGAGCCCCAGCCAACCGAAAAGCTGGAAATGGGCGTGGGCCCGCACAAGGCTCCAGGAGAGACCCAGGGAAGGACCTATGGTTAGGGGGGCGAGCATCAGAACGCCCAGGGCTCCGCCCAGGGTGATGGCTATCACTATGCTGCCCTTTATGAACTTCTCGTATACCTCTTTTTCCTGCATAACCTCAGCTCTTCTCAGCCAGGTCGTTCAGCTCCTTGAGAAGCGTCTCTGGATCGACCCTGTGGACGGTTGCGAAGAAGGAAATCAGCTCCTTAGGCCCCATGGGCCCGCCGCACTCCATCAAACCGTGCTTGTTGAATATTTTCTTCGCATCTGGGTATTTCTTTATGACATCCCTAACGGTGTCGTTTCCTGTGATGGTCATTTCATACCTCCTGTATTACCTCGTTCAACTCTGTTATTATCTTATTCACATCCACCCTGCGCTTCCTGCTCTCAGCCTCGATGGTGTCATGGGAACCGCAGCAGGCATCAATGCCGTACTTGGTAAAGATCTTAAGGGTGTTCCTGTCAAGCCTGAGGGCATCCTCTATGAGCATGTCCTTGGTTATTTTCCCTTGCATGATATAGAGATTGTGCCCATTAATTAATCTAGGTTTTCCCGAACATGTTCGGGAATTGATGGAGAGGTTATCTTTGCAACAGGTGCTATGATTAATGCAGTAATTGCAATAAAGGCCCCGGAATGGATGACAAATCTGGTCTCGAAATATGATGCCCGGGTCCGAGTCCTCAGCTGCATACCATTCGCCGCTGGGGGTGTGAGGGACTTAGTGGAGATAAGCGCTCCGGAGGGTAGGCTGGAGGAGGCAGTGGCGGAGATCAAGAGTTCATCGCATTTCCAGGAGGTAGACATTGCCCAGACAGCAAAGAATAGTGCCCTGGCCAGCATATCAACGAACCGCTGCTCAGTGTGCAGCACCCTTGCAGGGTCCGAGTGCTTCCTTATTTCCGCTGCCCCCAGGGGAGGGAGAATTTACTGGACCCTCCTCGCCAGCGGAAAAAAGCCCCTCAGGGAGCTTATGGAGACCCTGGAGGAAAATAGCTTCGAGGTCGAGATCATCAAGATGGTGGAGCTCAAGGGCAGGGACGCATTGACCATGAGGCAGGAGGAGATTATCAGGATCGCCCTGGACAAGGGCTACTTTGACTATCCAAAGAGAACTTCCATCCGCAAGCTTGCCAACTTGTTCGGCGTCTCGATTTCAACCCTATCAGAGGTGCTCAGAGTAGGGCAGAAGAAGATACTGTCATCCTATTTCAGGGAGAAAAAAAAGGTCACATAAACTCGATGGCCTTGAAGGGACAGACATCTATGCACAGCCTGCAGGGCTCTGACTCGGCATCGCCTTCGGCTTCCTCGAAGCGCCTGCAAGAGCTGATGTTCACATCCTCCACCACACCGTCCTTCATTTTCAGTACCACATCCCTGGTGGTGGGCCCTTTGCCCCCGCTCGCCTCAATGCTGCAGGAGAGGCTGGGAGGGCAGATTATGACGCAGTTCCCGCAGCCATTGCAGAGTTTTTCGTGAATGACGAGCTTTGTTTCCTTTGTCCCCATTGCTGATGCTAAAAGCTTCTTGAGGGCTATGTTGTCCTGGATATGTTTGGCCTGTTTTAGATACGGGCACTGGCTGAGCTTGGCTTTTTTGCCCAGAAGTTTGATAGCAAACCCCATGCAGGTGGCAGTGTTGCACTTACCACAGTTTGTCTTAGGTAGGTGCTTGTGGACTTCCAATGGGGAAATCTTACTTATCTCTTTTAGCATGTTTACTTTTCAGCATCCTCTCCCTGGCGTCTTTTCCTTTTCCAGTCTCAATCAGATACCTCACCTTGATAGTCTTTAAGGAGGTGAGTATACTCTCCAGTAATGCCTTCTTCTTCTGATCAATTTTGAACCGCATTAGAGGTTCCTCATCAGCTTCAATTATCTCGCCGTTTTCCCCGTCAGTCTGGGAGCTCATCTCACTGATTCTGAGCTCTCTCTCTGTAAAACTCGGCTCCAAGGTTTTGAGACTCAAGGCACGCTGAGAGCACGCTACAACACAGACGCCACAGCCGTTGCAGGCATCGCTGATAACGCAGGTTATGCCGTTCTCTACCTTCAGCTCCACCCCACCACCTTTGCCCCCGCGTGCCTCCTCCACCTTGAGGGCGTTAATAGGGCATGATATTACGCAGTTCCCGCAGCCTGTACATG
>CAZDSM010000008.1:0-3289 GCA_964508205.1 Candidatus Hydrothermarchaeota archaeon
ACAGAATTTACAATACGCATTCATTTGTTTGAGAAAAGCCCAAGGATGAGAAGGGATTTCAGTATATCCCTTGTTTAATCCCAATATCCGTTCTATCCCTCCAGCAATTGCACAATGAAAATATCCAAAAGGAGTAAGACCAATACTAGTATCTGAGATAATACAAAGTTTACTTAACAAACCAATTCACCCATCCATCATAAGGAGTGCCGGGGACGGGCTTCGAACCCGCGACTTCCACGTTTCCCAGCCTATTTCGCCTCACGAAACAAACCCTATGAGCGTGGCACTCTAACCAGGCTGAGTTACCCCGGCAATTTTTGAACGGTTGATCCTCATATTTTATTTTTCTTTTTGTGATAGACCTCTCTTTTTAAGAAAGGGTTATCTGAGATACCAATGCATCATTTTTTTCGAATGATTTTTACCCCATTGGCTGCACCAACGTGGACCTCTTGGGCCATGCCCGGGAAGATCCCATTCTCGACCACGCCGATGACGGAGTTTATCCGGGATTCAAGGTTTTCTGGGTTCCTTATCCCTCCAAAGTCAACGTCCAGTATATAGTTTCCGTTGTCGGTTATGGCTGGGCCGGATTCTAAACCTCTTAAGGTTGGTTTGCCACCCATGGCGGCTAAAAGCTCAGTTGTGACCTTCCAGGAGAAGGGCAGCACCTCCACGGGCACGGGTATATCCAAGTTATCGGAGAGTTTGCCCTCGTCAACGATTATCACAAATCTTCGTGCCTGGGTTGCGACGATTTTTTCCCGGGTATGGGCAGCGCCACCGCCCTTGATGAGGTCAAGCTTCGCAGATACCTGGTCAGCGCCGTCTATGGCGATGTCTATACCAAGGTGCTCCTCGAAGGTCGTTAAGGGGATGCCCTCTTTCTGAGCGAGGGCCTCGGTGCCCTTGGAGGTCGGGATGCCCAGAAGCCGGAGTTCCTCCTCCTTTATTCGCCGCGAGATTTCATGGATTAGATGCCTCACAGTAGAACCAGTGCCCAACCCCACGACCTGTCCATCGCTGATCAATCTGCAGGCAGACACCGCTGCTTCTTGCTTCGGGTTCCTCATGATTTCAAAATGCTCCCTGGAGGATAAAAAACTTTTCAGTTAAAGGAATCCCCTCACTCTCGCCTTAAACAACTCAGCCATGGGCGTTCGTCTGCCGAAAATTTCAATACTGCCATTTTTTCGGATATCCTCGACAGCCTCGACAACCACTCCAGAAGCCCCTATCTCCCCTGGGGTATGGGCATCGCTCCCAGCGGTCATTATCAACCCATGTGTTCTAGCGAATTTAATCGCCCTCTTATTCGTGCGGTCTAATAGACATCTAGAATTAAACACCTCCAATCCATCCAGCACTCCAGCGTCTTCCTCCCTTGGTGAGAGGCTGTTGGGCCTGAAGGGGTCATAGGGGTGTGGAACAACCGCTACCCCACCATGGGCCCTGATTTCCTCGACGACCTCCTGAAACACGCCGTGGGGAATTTCCTCCTCGATGAAATATCCTATGACCTCACCGCGGTCGGTCTTAACCTCGCTTCCAACGATGACCGTGAGGCTCTTCGGGGCAATTTTCCTCACCGCTAACCCACCCTTAACCGTGCCGTGGTCGATTACAGCTACCCCATCAAGACCCAGCTTAAGGGCGCGGCTCACCACCGTCGAGGGCTCCATTTTGGAGTCCTTTGAGTACTTGGTGTGCACATGGAGGTCGAGCTTCATGATTCGTAGTTGGAAAGCAATGTTAATAATCTTTGTTCTTTTCGGCTTTGGAAAATAGCTAGCAGTGGCCTAATTCCTAGATGTGCTGAAAGGAGTTAGAAAGACTGCTCCTCGAACTCGCATCCTCGTCCTAGTCCCAGAACCTCTTAGTCCTTGCGTAGTCGCGCTCCGCCTTGAGGATGTTCCTATACAGCTCCTCGTCCTTCCTCGTTGCTATGAGAACGCGCTTCGCTGTTTCCGGGCCTATGCCCCTGCCGGCCTGAGTGATTATGGCTTTCTTCCCGTAGGAGAGCACTAGATTCGCTGATTTCTGCATCCCTTTTACCGCCTTCCTCTCCTCCGGGCTAAGCTTCTCCTCCTTTTTGAACCGTTTAAATAGGGATATGCGCTCCTTGTACCTACCCTTAAGCACCGAGAGCATCCTCGCACTGCATTTTTGGCATTCAGGCTGCTCCTCGAAATTTTTCGCCTTCATATAAGTCGACCAATCCGCACAGTAGAGGCAGAAAAGCTTCACTCTCTTATCCCCGAGGCGCTTCTCAAGAGCTTTACGGATCATGCGCTCAGCCCTCGCAGGCAGGACAATCTCACCGTATGCCTTCAACCCAAGCTCAGCTAATGGCGAGGGTTTTTTGAGCTCTATATATTCGACCCTGATATCCCCTTTCTTTATACCCTCGAGCACCCTAGCGGTGTCCTCAAAATCCAGCTTATCCTTGAAAATCTCCTTCAGGGTTTCCCTGTAGATGAGGGAGCCCTCATAGGAGTCGATGATGCGGCGGAGGAAAACGTGTTTATAGGAAACATCCTTGGATATCGCGCCGAAGCGCTTGGCAACGTGAACGAACTTCCACCTGAATAGGGTGCTCCGCTTCAGGCTCATGCTCAGCAATGGCTCGATAACCCCTGAATCAAGGGTGAAGAGCTCCTCTAACTTCTTCTTTTTCAATTTATATGGGGACTGGAGGATTATCCTGTAGGCATCGCTCTGAAGGGCTACCTCGTGCCCGAGCTGAGCGGTCAGCAGCGCTGAGAAAACCCTCCCGAGGGTCTGATTCACCTTCATGCCAAAGCACGAGTGGATTACAGCAAAATCCTGAAACATCTCCACGAGGATTTTTTTGTCGCTCGGTATTGGAATATCCTCCTTTAGATGCCTCCTCACCTTCGAAAGGGCGCGTCTCTTCGTGTACCCATCGGTGGAGTAATCAGCTAAAGCATTCACTCCAGTTCTACCCCCTTTCCTCCTGAGCACGCCCACCTCCCTCGCCACGATGAATGGCACTGGTATCTCCTCACCGACCCAGGAGGGTATCGCCCCCGTCACCTCGTTTACAGGCTCAACTTCGATGTCCTCCTCGTCGACGCTTACAACGCGCCATGGTGCGCCTTTGAATATTATCAGGTTTTCGGGGACAACGTAGTTGACCACGAAAGCTTCGTCCAGAACGCCTATGCCTTCCCTGGAAACCAGGTTCTTCACGTAGTAGCGTCGCTCATCCGGGATGGTGGAGAGATTATCGTAGTAATACTTCCAGGAGCTCCGCCTCTTGCTG
>CAZDSM010000009.1:0-2237 GCA_964508205.1 Candidatus Hydrothermarchaeota archaeon
TAGAACAGCTGCAGAAGGTGAATTTGAATGGATTATGAAATCTTGGGTTTCATCAAAGCCAACAAGCACCGTCATAGAATACTGGAAATACTATGCTCTGGTTTCGCATCGCAGAGAGAAATCGTTCACAAGCTCAGGATACCTGAACCAATAGTTGGTAAAACCCTTGGGGAGCTTCTGAAGAAGGAGCTGGTTGAAAACTCCAAGGCAGGAGAAAAAGATTGGTATATAGCGACCGAAAAAGGTCAAAAAGCCTTCAGGTCCATTGGTTACACTGGTAGTGTAACTGCTGGTGGTGGTGTTCATACATTTGTCAAACAATAAATCATGGTTACACACCAATCGATGATAGTGGTATTACTTCAGCTAAATTATATACTAACATAACATGAGTTCTTACTAATACTTTATCTAATACCTCAGCAGTTACAAATGGTTCGGTTAATATAATAACGTACACATATTCAGGTGAAATTTGATATTCAATGGTTGATAGAAGTATGCGATGATCTCGAGCTTAGCCTGCATGATATGGACTTTATCGATGCATTAAATTCCGGGAGACACGCCTACAACTATCCCCCTGAAATCGTGATTATAGGAGTCGAACCCGGGAACGTCTATTTAAGTATGGAGCTATCCGTCACCCTTAGAAAAGCAATTCCAAGAATAATAAAAGAGATATTCGCTGAGATCAAAGCTTTATAGGGTCTATCTAAAAATATCACTCGATGCTCGCATTAAGGATGCTCTTCATGTGCTTTAACGCCCACTCATGGGGTTCTCTGCTCGATGATGCGACGCAGTCCTTCAAGACCCTTACGTTGTAGCCGTGCATCGCCGCATCAGCGGCTGTGTGCATGACGCATATATCTGTGAGCACCCCAGTTAGAACCACCTCGGTTATGCCCTTCTCCTTAAGCACCTCTTCTAACCGCGTGTTATAAAAGGCTGAGTAAGTTGTTTTCTCAACGATCTCGTCTCTATTGTCCTTGTCCAACTCTTCGACCACTTCCCCGCCTTCACTCCCTTTAACGCAGTGCTTTGGCCAGATTTCGAACTCCTTGTCGTCCTCGGCGTGGGAGTCGGCTATGAATATTACGGGCTCACCCCTGCATCGAAACTTTTTTATTTCTTCGTTTATCCTCGGGATGAGCTTTGCAGCTCCTTCAACAGGCAGGGCACCGTCCTCATAGATGAAGTCTCTCAGCACGTCGATTACGAGCAATGCACGCATGATTATATTTATGTCCTGATGGAAATATAAGCGTTGTGCGGTCATGAAAGCGGATCTAAAAACACTGCTGAGCTACGTGGAAGAGGACCTGGGAAGGGGAGACGCAACCTCAGAGCACATTATACCAGAGAACTTGAAAATTAGCGGCGCGATAGTTGCTAAAAAGCCCGGAGTGCTCGCCGGCCTAGAGGAGGTTGCTTTACTGCTGGATCACTTTGGGATAATGTATAAAGCGAAACTTGAGGATGAGGATGCTGTTAGAGACGGTGAGGTTGTTATTGAAATAACTGGCGATGCAAGGAAAATTCTCGGCCTTGAGCGGGTGCTCTTGAATCTGTTAATGTGCATGAGCGGCATTGCCACCTATACCAAGAGACTAGCGGAGATATGCGGGAAATACGGTGTCACCATCGCCGGAACCAGGAAGACGACCCCTGGGTTCAGGGGCTTGGAAAAAAAGGCCATTGCTGTAGGAGGGGGGTACCCTCACCGCTTGGATTTGGGGGACGCTGTTTTAATCAAGGATAATCATGTCGCCGCTGTCGGCTTGAATACAGCGGTAAAACGAGCTAAAAGCGCAGTAAAAGGGAGGGAAATAGAGGTGGAGGTGTCCACAGTGGAAGAGGTTTTTAAGGCTATTGATGCCGGGGCTGATATAATACTGCTCGACAATTTAGCTCCCGACGAGGTTTCGAACATCCTCCAATACCTTGAAAGGCGTAGCCTACGCGACAAGGTAAAAATCGAGCTCTCGGGTGGAATAACCCCTGAGAATCTCGAGGAATACGCCAGGTTACGCCCAGACTGCATCTCCATGGGCTACTTGACGACAAGCGTGCCATGGCTGGACATGAGCATGAAGGTCAGGGAGGTTTAAAACTTCTTTTGCGCGACTTTTCGCAGGTCGAACTTCGCGGTCTCGGCGACGTGCATCACGGCCATTACTCCTGCCTGCACGGGGTCGGATACTATTAAATCGCATACATCAGGAACGCTGCCA
>CAZDSM010000010.1:0-3718 GCA_964508205.1 Candidatus Hydrothermarchaeota archaeon
AGTCAATAAACGCCCCACTCCTCAGCAGGAGCTATGCGTAATTGCGCCCTCGGGGCATGCTTCGACGCAGGCGCAGCACTCGGTGCACTCGTCAATATTCGGTACCGTGGCCTTGTTATCTTTTAACTCATATACCTCTGAAGGGCAAACCTCTACGCACTCAGCGGCACCTACGCATTTATCATAGTCTACTTCTATTGTTACACCAATATCTTTACTTTCCCATTTCTTAACAACCATATTAACACCACCCTTCTGTTGAGTTTATAGGGGAATATAAACTTTTCTCCTATAGAAACTTATAAAAATATGCTGGGCAATTTTTAAACGGAGGTGTGTTATGGAGTTAGACTTATTCGGACAGATTAATAGAGCGAAGGACATGAGCAATTTAAGCGACCTAGAGAAGAAACATACTCCGGTCATAGATGCTCCAGGCAAAGTCAACGCCGGGGAGCCCTTCGAGGTGACCATTCATGTGGGAAAGCTTCTGAAGCATCCCAACGAGATGGGCCACCACATCCAATGGGTCAATTTGTTCTCCAACGACCTGCTGGTTGCCACGGCTAACTTTACCCCTGCCTTAGCTGAGCCAAAAGCTACCTTCGTGGTTGTCCTGCAGAAGAGGGCTATCCTGCGCGCGGTTGAGAGATGCAACCTTCACGGCGAGTGGGAATATACCAAAAAGATAAAGGTATCTTAGCAGCTCGATCACTTACGAGCCTTAAGTCTCTCCAGCTATGCCTTCAGCTCCACTAACTGGGTTTTAAGCTTGGCCTCGTACATCTTCTCCTGCTCCACCAGGTAATAGGAACATCCTCCTCCGGCCCCCATATTCCATCTAATGATCCAAGTATTTAATATTGTAAGAAGGAAAATCTAAATAGTTTAATCAATGCAGTAAAGATACCATGGTCCTTGACTTGGCAGAGTACGCCGTAGATTACGCTGGACAAAAAGGCGCTGCCTATGCTGAGGCCCGCTATGAATCCTTGGAAAGCAGCTCTTACCTGATGAAGAACGGCGTATTAGAGGTCTCAGATTTCTCAAGACTCGAGGGCATCGGCCTGAGGGTTTTATTTAAAGGTAGCATGGCGTTCTCGGCAGCGGATAAACCGGATAAAAAATCGATAAAGGGGGCTGTGGATAGGGCCTTTAGACTCGCCAGGAGCACCGCTGACCTGCGCAAGGAACCGATAACCCTGAGCTCAGCTGATGCGAGTTCTGGGGACTATAAGGTAAGGGAGAAATTCAAGTTAACGGATGTGTCTCCGGAGGAAGGCATCGCTCACCTCAAGGAGGTGGAGAAGGCACTGGTAACGGGGAAAGCAAAGGTCCCCACCAGGTTTTTTCACCTGTCCATAGAGTCCAAGGAGAAGGTGCTAGTTACCTCTGAGGGAACTGAGATAACTTCGACATTGCCCCAGGTCTCCTTTTACTATATGATAACCGTTGCCGCGGCGGGGAAGGGAAGCGCCCAGAGGTCCTTCAGCTACTCAAAAACCTCTGGGTGGGAGGCCGTTTCTGAATGGACCCTGCCTACGGTACTGGAGAGCGAGGCCAGAGCCCTGGCCGAGAACCTGAGGAAGGGCAGGAGGGCGCCAAAGCAAAAGCTAGACGTGATTACCGGCTCGGAAATCGTGGGCATAGCTGTGCATGAGAGCGTTGGGCATCCTTATGAGGCCGACCGCATCCTTGGCAGGGAAGCTGCCCAGGCAGGGGAGAGTTTCGTCACCAGGGAGATGGTGGGGACGGAGATAGGCAGCGACGCTGTCACAGTCGTAGACGACCCGAGAGTCGAGGGAAGTCCAGGATATTACCTCTACGACGATGAGGGGGTTAAGGCCAGAAAAAGGATTCTGATAAAAAATGGTGTGATTAACGAGTTTTTGTATAACAGGGAAAGCGCCTCGATCCTCGGCACGGAGAGCAATGCCTCAGCTAGGGCATCGAACTACGACCGAGAACCCCTGGTGAGGATGTCCACCACCTATATGCTTCCAGGGGATTATGGCGAGAAGGAGCTCTTCGAGGATGTGAAGCACGGCGTTTACATTAAGTCCTTCATGGAGTGGAACATCGACGACAGGCGCTACAATCAGAAATACGTGGGTAACGAGGCGTATTTGATCGAGAAAGGGGAGATAACGACGCCTGTAAAAAGGCCGGTGCTGGAGTTAACTACCCCTGCCTTCTACGGCTCCATAGACGCTCTCTCCAAGGAGGTGGAGTACTACGCCGGGAACTGCGGTAAGGGCGAGCCCATGCAGGGCATACCTGTCTGGTTAGGCGGTCCCATGGCAAGGCTGAGAAGCATTAGACTGGGAGGCTAAAACAGTGCTGGTTGAGCCAGATTATATGCTGAAAAATGCCCTACGCCTTGGTGCTCAAGACGTGGTTGTTAGTTCAGAGTCCAAGAGCACGACACAGGTGAAGTTCGTGAACGACCAAGTCGCTGTTAGTCAGAGCTGGTCCGAGGATAAGCTGGACATCTTCCTAGCATTGGACAAAAGGCTCGTCAGCACGACGATTACACCTCATGACCAGGAAAGCACAGATCTGCTGCTGGAGAAACTGCTCTCCAGGGCACGGGTTACAGCCCCCAAGAAGGAGTATAATGGCATTGCCGAGGGGCCCTTCAAATATAAAAAGGTCATAGGGGGCTACGATAAAAAAGTTGCACATATGGAGAATCACGGGGCCCTGATTAAGGATGCTATAGAAGCCAGCAAAGAGGAAGGTGCGAAGAGGGCCTCGGGGGTCCTCGAAACATGTGTTTACTCCCGCTCCCTTTTTACCAGCAACGGCGTGGCCGCCGCTGAAGATGGGACGACTCTCTTTCTCTCCATCAGGGCCTTCGCTGGCGATGGCTCGGGTCATGGGGTCAGCTGCTCAAGAGGATTGGATAAGTTCGAACCCTTGGATGCCGGCCGAAGGGCAGGGGAGATAGCGCGTCTGGGGAAAAAGCCGGTAAATGGAAGGAAAGGTGAGTACAGGGTGTTGTTCGACCCCCTCGCCTTCGCGCCCTTGGTGGAGGTTACCGGTGAGGCAGCGTCTATCTTTTCAGTTGAGGCAGGATTCTCTTACCTAGCGGATAAGCTGGGCAGAAGGATCGGCAACAATAACATCACCCTCACTGATGATGCACGGCTTGAGGATGGGCTTTTATCCAGGAGTTTTGATGAGGAAGGCGTGCCGACGCAACGGAACCTTATCCTCCAGAAGGGGGTGCTGATGGGGTATCTTCATAACACGTCCACCGCCAGAAGATACGGGACTGAGACAACTGCGAACGCGGGGTTGATACGCCCGCGACCGTGGAATTTGGTCCTTCGCCAAGGGAGGGGCAGGAGGAAGGATAGGCTGGAGGAGCTCGACCATGGCATATACATCACCAACACGTGGTACACCCGCTTCCAGAACTACATGACATGGGACTTTTCAACGATGCCCAGAGACGGGATATTCCTGGTTGAAGGCGGGGAGATACAGGCGAGCTTGAAGGGCATCAGGATAAGCGATAACCTGTCGCGCATCTTCAAGAGCGTTGAATGGGCATCGAAGGAAAGGAAGCAGATAAGAAGCTGGGAAGTGGGAGGAAGCGTTACCTCTCCCTGGGTGATTGTGGACGGCCTACGGATAACCCGGGCAACTAGGTAGCTTTTTATTCCGCACTGTTTTAATATTATGATGATGAAGAGTGCGGAGCTCCTCGTTA
>CAZDSM010000011.1:0-3980 GCA_964508205.1 Candidatus Hydrothermarchaeota archaeon
CACGGATATAAAAAGGTTTATCAATATTTCGCCGATAATTAAAGTTAAAATGGTGAATATAATCCCCTTCAGAGGGCTGCGGTACAACTCTACGACGATCGAACTGAGCGAGGTAGTTGCCCCCCCATATGACGTTATATCAGAGGATGAGCAGTTCAAATACCATGAAAAAAAGGAGTTCAACGTGATACGCCTCATCCTGGGCAGGGAGAGGCCTGAGGATACCTCCCAAAACAACAAGTACACGAGGGCCGCTGCCTACCTGGATGATTGGTTGGAGCAGGGGGTGCTCATACGCGATGGTGAGCCCTCCATATACGCCTACGAGGAGGAGTACCGATATAGAAACGAAAAGAGGGTCATGAGGGGGTTCATCGCCCTCGCCGGCTTGGAGGAGCTGGGAAATGGGAGTATACTGCCCCACGAGGAAACCCTCAGGGAGCCGGTTAAGGACAGGTTGGCCCTTATCAGGACGTGTAAGGCTAATTTCAGCTCAATATTTACTGTTTATTCAGATCCTTCCGGGGCTGTTGAGAACGCTCTAAATGTTGAAAACACCGGGAAATTGGTGACCGACGTAGTGGCTGACGGGGTGAGGCACCGCCTGTGGCGGGTCAGCGACCCCAGGGCGATAGAGGGCGTAGTGGATGGTATGATGGATAAGCAGGTTATGATAGCCGATGGCCATCATAGATACGAGACAGCCCTGAATTTTTGGAGAAAAACTAGGGATGAGAAACACGGGTATGTGATGATGTATTTCACGAACATGGATCTTGCGGGTATAACCATACTTCCAGCCCATAGGGTGGTGAGGGACTTGAAGAATCTCAGTCTTGAGGGCCTTAAGGCGAAGCTGGGCAGGTACTTCAGCATTGCTGAATTTACGGCTGCAAATGGAAGCGCATCTAGACGGCAGCTGTTGAAGCAGATGAGGCAGCTGAACAGAACTAAACACGTCTTAGGCTTGTACTGCGAAGGGAGGTACTTCCTCTTATCTCTGATAGATGAGAAAATCCTGGATGAAATAGGGAATCAAGGGAAGTCCAGGGAATGGAGGCGGCTGGATGTATCAATAGTCCACTCCTTGGTACTGACGCACATCTTGGGAGTGGAGGCGGACGGCGATGACGTCGTGTACGTGACCAACGCGGGGGAAGCAGTTGAAATGGTGGGGAAGGGTCTATATCAGCTGGTGGTATTCGTCAACCACACCAAGCTAACTGAAGTTAAAAATATTGCTACGCGGGGGGAGAGGATGCCTGGAAAAGCTACCTACTTCTACCCCAAGCTCCTCACGGGGTTGGTTATGAATAAGATGGATTAATTTACCCACCGATTTTAAACATTTTGGTTCCACACGAGGGACATACACCCCTGGTTGCTGGCTTCCCGTTCTTCATGGTAATGGACTCTGGGTTATTCATCACTCTCTTTGCTCTACATTTCACACAGTATGCTTCTACCATATAAACACCTCTTCTTTTAAAAAGGAGTTCATCCTGATAGATAAAGTTTTTCATTTTAATTAGGCGCTTAGTCGGGGTGTCGGCACAAGGAGTGCGTAGCGTTAGCAAGCGCGACGAAGTGCTGACAAACGGGCCCGACGGGATTTGAACCCGCGACTAATTGGTTAAGAGCCAACCACTCTAGCCAGACTGAGTTACGGGCCCATGGAATGATGCTGAAAGCTTGATTCCGCTATGGATAGATATAAGTTTTTCTCCTACAAAAAATTTTTTATATGATATTAAATCGTTAAAGATGGCAGGCGATAATATGGATATATCAAAATTCGACATCCTGCAGTATCGCTGGCTAGGGCGGGATGATGGTTACACCGCCCTCGAGCATGAGGTTATCTTTCGGGACCTCTGCAGCGGTTGCGGCGCTTGTGAGACTGTCTGCCCTGACGACGTCATCGAGGTGGACGAATATCCAAAGCTCGTTGGTAAATGCTCTAACTGCGGCTACTGCTTGGCCTTGTGTCCAAGGAGTTTTTTATCCAATGAGGAGGCTGAGAGAAAGCTCTTCGGGGAAGTGAACGAAGACCTCCTTGGTCATGAGGAGGTGAAGATAGCAGCTAGGGCAGTGGAGCAAGAGGTAATTGAGGAGGCCCAGGATGGGGGCTTCGTCACAGTGCTGTTGAAATACCTCCTGGATAACAATTTCGTGGATGGCGCAGTGGTATCGGCCCTTGATAAGGATGAGCCCTGGAAGCCGGTGCCCATGCTGATAACCTCTACCGAGGAGCTGAAGAACACAGGGGGTACACGGTATTCCAACAGCTCTAGTTTGCGAGTTTTAAAGGATGCCAAGAAGCGCGGGTTGAAGGAGCTTGCCTTGGTAGGAGTGCCGTGTCAAATAGAGGGATTGAGGAAGATTCAGAACTACCCCATCGAGGATGTGGAATTGCCCATGGTGAAGCTCACCATAGCGTTATTCTGTAAGGGCAACTTCCTATACAAGGGGCTTATGAAGGAACTAGTCGCCGGAAAATACAAAATCGATCTGAAGGAGATGACTCGAATCGACATTAAGGGCAAGAATGTTATAGTTAACGTAGGAGATGAGGAAGTATTAATCCCCCTTAAGGAGGCCCATGAGCACCTTAGGCAGGGGTGCAAGGTGTGCTTTGATTTAACCTCAAGACTTTCTGATTTATCAGTGGGCAGCGTGGGCTCGCCGAAGGGCTACTCAACAGTCATCGCCAGGACCAAGTCAGCGGCGGAAATCCTGGACAAGATGGAGGCCGAGAAGGTTATCGAAGCTCAAGCGCTGAAGGCGGAAAAGCCCGGGGTGGAGATGATAGAGCTCCTTCAGAAGATAAAAGAGAAGGACGCTAAAAAGAGTACCCGGAAGAGGATAATCGATGCTTTACCCCTTCCTTTCAAGAATCTCAAATTTTAAATGTATGATAAAGTTCTAGTCGACCTAAGGCTGACAATGGAGAGCGGTCAGCCCTCCCAGTTTCTCTGGAAAAAGGATGGGAAGAGGTATTACCGTTATGTGGGTGGGGAGAAGTGCCATTTATGGCAGGAAGAAGACCTGCACTATACCCCTGGTTTTGGGGAGTACATAATAGAACTCCTTCGCGCTGAAGATGACCTTGAGAGGATTTACAGGGAAATCAGCACAGACGATGTCATGAGGAGGGCCATAGATAGATACAGGGGGCTGAGGATAACCAAGAACGACCCGTGGGAAACCCTTGTCAGCTTCGTGTGCTCCATAAACAACAACATCCCGCGCATATGTAGGAACGTCCAGAGCTTGATTCATAGAGGAAGGATATTGTCACCAGAGGAACTCTTGGTCATGGATTTAAAGCCGTGCAAGCTGGGTTTCCGGGAGGGTTTTTTAAGCAGGATCGCCGAGATGATGCCCTCTTATGACCTTGATAAAATCGGAAGAATGAGCTACGAAGATGCAAAGGACACGCTCATGGAGTTCCCGGGTGTAGGCGACAAGGTTTCGGACTGTGTGC
This sequence comes from Candidatus Hydrothermarchaeota archaeon, assembly GCA_964508205.1. GTDB lineage: Archaea > Hydrothermarchaeota > Hydrothermarchaeia > Hydrothermarchaeales > JALUUU01 > CAYZUE01. The sequence continues at coordinate 3,488 of CAZDSM010000011.1, forward strand.
TCCTCTTCGGCTACGGCTTTCTGGAGGCCTTTCCCATAGATGTCTGGATGCGCAGAGCGATGAAGGAATACTACGGCACAAGCAAGCCCCGGGAAATGAAGACGTATGCAGCAAAAAAATGGGGACCATACGCTGGCTACGCCCAGCAGTACCTCTACTGCGTTATACGTGGCCTTTAGCTTTCCTTTTTGACAATGCCTACTATGGCGAAGAATCTGTCCACCACCGCTTCTTCTGCGAGGGTTGTGAGGGAGTTTTTATCCTTCACCCTTCCGAACAAGCCGAGGGAAATCTTGGCTGCCGCTGCGTGAGCATGGCCGCCAGCTTGTCCGATGTCGCCGAAGGCCTCCTGCATTACATCGCCGAGGTTTATGCGAGAATCCCTGTTCCTGCCTGAGACATGTATTATCTCGTTGATGATTCCGTATACCAGTACCGTCGAGAGTCCCTCCAGGTTGAGGAGGTATTCCGCGGCCTGAGGGAGGGTGTCCCT
>CAZDSM010000012.1:0-3184 GCA_964508205.1 Candidatus Hydrothermarchaeota archaeon
ACCCCGGCCAAAGAAATCCCATTAACAGGAGAAAACCGGCTGTGCCGTAGTACACCTTCTTGAAGTTCCTGGGGAAAAGGCTTCGAACAATGTGGCCGCCATCCAACTGCCCCATTGGGAGGAGGTTGAGGGAGGTCACGAAGAGTCCTGCCCAGCCGGCCATGGCGAGGGGATGAGGGATTATTATGTGGTTCGCTGGGATTTCGCCGAGGATACGGGTGGCCAGTATCTGGAGTATCAGGGGCATGGAAAATACGAGGCCCCCGGCCTGGGAATCCATTATGGGTGCAATTTCAGATAATTTAAGCCCTACGATGGCGATAGGGAAGGTGACAATAAACCCGGCTATCGGCCCCATGGCGCCCACCTCCAGAAGGGATTCCCTATCTGGTATAGGGGAGTTAATGGAGATGACAGCGCCGAAGGTGCCAAAGGGGAATGGAGGGGGAACAGGGAGAAAGAAGGGCAGTGTAGCCTTTATCCCGCGCCTTCTCGCCATCAACGCATGACCGAGTTCGTGCAATCCCAGGATGCTCATCAAAGATAGGGCGAAGAGTACGCTAAGGGCTATATCTCCAGGGGCCCAGAAGATGTAACCTGCGAGGGTCATGGTGAAGGCTGTGGTGATTATCAAACCAATGTGCACTAGGGGTCTGAGCTCCCGCTTCTTCCCAATTTTAGGGGCGATTACCAATCGGTATCCATCCCCTCTGCGCCTGTAGTAGGGGATGTGCTCCATGTCCTTCAGCCCCTCCATCACCCGAGAGAAAGACTCCTCATGGGAGTACCGGGGGATCACATCGAAATAGACTGCTTTGCCCTTCGACTTGAAACCCTGGACCAGGAATCCATCCTCCACTATAGTCCTTAATTCCTGGATAAGGAGAGCGTCTTCGCTGTGCTCAATTTCCACTAGTCCACCTCAATGAATCCCTGGTCAGCATCTAATCGGACTTTCATCCCGTCTTTAAGAATTTCATAGGGGTCCCGCTTCAAGGAGTCAAGCATGGGGATGCCCGATATTATCGCCCCAGTTGCGACGACTTCTTCGGCTTTGTGGTTTATGATTCCTCCCGGGGCGGTATTGTTCTTCTTCATTTGATACAGCACGTAGCTCCCGACCGTCGAGCCCTTTCCCTGGGGAAAAAGAAGGATTTTATCTTTAAGACTCCTGCCTTCCAGTTCGTGTCCTCTCTCCATGACCACGCCTGTTTTAGAGTCCACACCCCCAAGAAAGCTCAAGGGCTCCCTGGTTACTAATGCCTTTCCTTCAGCGCATCCCTTTGAAATCGTCCTGCCTTGTATCCTCATTGTTCACCAAGCACGTTCCTTATTTTTCTCTCCTTTTCGTTGAGGTCATCAATACATTTTGCCACGGTTTTGCCATGACCTACAACCGTGCATATCGGACGCCTCTCCTCTATGCGATCGTTGAAGCAGGGCACATCCTTAAGGAAATTCGGCCTTTCCTTTACCCTGTAAAAGATATCTTTCTTCGCGAACAAAATCTTTTTGCCAAAGAATTTACTCGGATTCTTCATCCGTAAATCATCCTCCTCAAGCTCTTCCAAACAGGCCTTCACATGCAGGTCCATAATATTAATATCATAGGCTCCTTCAAGGACCTCCATGGAACCGGGTATTCGCGGATTTACCTCCGTGACATAGGGCTCCGTGTTTTTGAGGATGAAATCTATGCCACTACATCCCCTGAGTTTGAAGGCATGGGCGATTTTGTATGAAATCTCCTCTATCTCTTTCAGTACAGACTCATCTACCATCAGAGGCGCAACATTGCCCGCATATATATACCTATTAAAGGGGGTCCCAACCAGTTGTTCCGTCGCTCCTATATAGAAGCAGCGCTCTCTCGTACTTACAATCGTGGAAGAAGCTGGCATGCCCTCGATGTACTCCTGCAGTAGCACGTCGCCTTCCAGCTTCTTGTCTTTGATTTCATCAGATTTCTTGTCATATATTGAGTGCCCTCCCCCACTTTTAAGAGGTTTAATAATGAATTTTTCCCCTGAGCCAAGCATATCTTGGGCCTCGCTTAGGTGAACGACCTCGGTTTCAGGATGTGATATCCCCAACTTTTTCAAGGTTTTAAATAAGTATTTCCAGTCTCTCACTTTCCTCAAGGCACTAACGTCATTGCCTAGGATTATGTAACCCTTCTCAAGCTCGGCGACGAGCTCCGGATGATTCTCAAAGCCCGAGCCGTAAATTACATGGGTAAAATCCAGCTCTTTAGAATGTTTGAACAGGTTCTCTATGCTGAGTTCGGCTATGAATTCGTGGTTGAGGGAATAATTCTCGCACATCTCCTTCTGATCGATATCGCCGAAAAAGTCCAAGGAAAGGAAGTCATAGCCCGATCTTTTTGCGCTCTCAGCCATGGCACGCGTGCTGGGGGCCATGAGGAGAAGTTTCATTTCAGCAGGTTCTCCAGGGAGTCGAACCTCACCCCGAGCTTAGATAAATTCGCTGAGTAAAATGCAGCCTTCGCCGAGGTCACGCCGATGGAGCTGATACCCAAATCCTCGAGGGGCGACACCACCATGCAGGTGTCGCTGATTAACTTGATATTCTTCCCTAAGTTAACTAAACCACAATTCTGCTTCGCGGTAAAGGCCCACACCTCTCTTTTGGGCTTGAGCTTTACCAGCTCGTGTAGCTCGCGCAGGCTGCAGTGGGGGCAGCCAATGCAGATGACATCCACGTCATCTGTTATGTTAAGACTCTCATATGTTTCCTTCAGCTCTTCCTCGCCGAATGAGATCTTCTCAAGTCCCTTCGTTCCTCCCTCGATGTGGAACATGTTTATCTGCCCAACCCCAAGGCCAGCGCCGAGGGACTTCAGATCTTCAAGGCGTGGTTTGATGTTCTCAACCACAGGCACGCCCTCATAGTTCTTACCGATATAGTAGCCTAGAGCAGAGTAATCCGCGTCGCTTCTAAGCGCAGCCTTCACTTTAACCCTAAATGTCCCAGCGCGGTTTTCATCGAGGTGAAGGCCGTGATAGGGGGTCTTCCCAATCAAAGAGCTGGCCAGGGCTGATATCCCGCTCTCCCTGTTTGTTCTGGCTCTAAGCACGGAGTTCGCGAACACCACAGCACTTGACTCTGCCCAGCTCACGCTTTCCCCCTTGGTGGGAAGATTGTCCGTGAGGTAGGGCGTACA
>CAZDSM010000013.1:0-4276 GCA_964508205.1 Candidatus Hydrothermarchaeota archaeon
AATAGGAATCCCCTTGAAAGCTACTCGAAAGGTGTTTAGAATGGCGAGATTTCCAGAGACAGAACCGAGATTATTCAACTTTAAGATATGCATGAAATGTAATGCCAGGAACCCCCGGCTGGCGACTAAATGCAGGAAATGCGGCTCCAGGGCGTTGCGAACTAAGAGAAAAGAAGTGAAAGGATAAGATGAAGGTATTAGAGTACCTGAAGGGTAAATCCCTTAAAAGGCCGGTGCACCTTACGCTCTTAGACCCCAATAAGCAGCAATCGAAGGTTGCGAGGTCCAAGGCTATGGAAGCATTGGAGGGGGGCACTGACGGCATTATGATAGGGGGCTCTGCCGGCATCAACCAGGATAACCTCGACGAGACAGCACGCTGCATCAAGGGGATCACTGAGCTACCGGTTATACTCTTTCCTGGGGATGTAACAGGTATCACCCGTTACGCTGACGCCTTGTTCTTCATGAGCCTCCTTAATTCCCGGAACCCATATTATATAACCGGGGCTCAGGCTATAGGGGCTTCCTTCGTAAAAAAAGCGGGTATCGAATCCATCCCCATGGGTTACATCGTCATAGAACCCGGCGGTGCAGTCGGGTGCATAGGGGACGCGAAGCTGATACCCCGCGACTGCGCGGAGATAGCGGTTTCCTATGCCCTCGCGGCCCAGAACTTGGGTATGAAGATCGTCTACCTTGAGGCAGGGTCAGGGGTCGCTGAGCACGTGCCTCCTAGGATGATAACTGGGGTAAAGGCCGCTCTAGACATCCCCCTGATTGTTGGCGGCGGTATAAGGACCCCTGAGGATGCTCTGACAGTGGTTAAAGCCGGAGCTGACATAATAGTCACTGGCACCCTGGTGGAAAAGGTTGAGAACGTGAGGGAGGGTATAAGCAGCATAACCTCGGTCATAAAATCAAGATAGGGGATAAAGCGGTCATAGACAAAGCCGCGGCGATGGGGATGATGAGGTTGTCATCTACCCTCAGGGGGAGGGATTCCGATAGCATCCCCCCCATGGCCCCCGCAAGGGCAATGGGCCAGGAAACCAATACCCAGGCGCCCACGAAGGCAGCTATGAATCCGAAGAGGCTGCCCTCAAGGCTCTTCTTCTTGTTGTAAGGTATCCTATGCCTACTCAGCCTCTTCCCAGCCAGGGTTGAGAAAGAGTCGCCCATGGCGAGGACCGCGATGGATGCAGCAACTATGGCGATGTTAAAGCTGAAGAGCACAAGAGTAATAGTGGAGCCCACGAGAAACATTAGAGCCCCCCTGGCTGGACTCACTTCGATTACCTCAGGCCTCTCGGTGGCATCTATTATATTTGACAACACCGGTACCCTGAACTTATTTTTATAGCCGAGGGATAGGAGGTAGAGGATGATGATGGCAAGGACGAGGCTCAGGAGAGGGATTATGAAGCCCCATGTGTAGTAACTCCATTGGAGGTAGAAGGGTATGGCTATGCCTGACATATGAATTAGCTGCCTTCGAGTCTCAAGATCCATTATTCAACCTCAAAATAAGCCCTGAGGAATATCGATTACGGTGAATAATATTGCTAAGAGGGTTACACCTGAGACGAAAAGGCTGAGTTTTTCTGCATTCCTCTCCTTTATCAGACCGGAAAGGAGCTCCTTGAGCATAAGATGGCCGTCAGTAGCGGCTATGCCGAGGTGGAGAGGGGCGAGGTTGATGAGGCCTATACCCTGGTTGAGGAAAAAAATCCAGTAAAGGAAAAAATATACTGCAAGGGGGATGGTGGCGCCGAAGACCCTCGTGACCTTATCCTCCAAGGCATTCCTGACCACCACACCCATATATCCCCGGAAGGGGTCATCTTTCCTCGAAGTTGCTGTTAGGCTGAATACCCCCCAATCAGTATCGACCAGCAAGGTGTCCCTCGGCTTAACATCCCTCATTATTTGGAAGAACTCCTCGAGCGATGTGATTTCCTGTCCATTAATTCCCTCAATAATCATCCCCTCCTCAAGATACTCTGCCGCAGGGGAATCCACGGAGACCTCTGTTATCTGTACCTGGGAATAATCGAAGATATTATTAGCTAAGATGGTGAGGCCACCTAAGGCCAGCAGTGCAAGGAGAATATTGCCGAAGGAACCTACAGCGAACACCCTGAGCTTTGCACCCCTGGACTTGCTCTTCATCTCTTCCTCGTCGGGCTCTACAAATGCTCCTATTGGGAGTATGCTCAGGGAAACCACTCCGAGGCTCTTCAGGGATATGCCCTCGCTTCTCGCCAGTATTCCGTGAGCAAACTCATGAACCACGAGGACGGTTATCAGGCCGATAATGCCATACCAGAAGGGTATGGTTACCCCTGGGATAACCGCTTGAACCCCTAGCATAGGAATCCCCGCGATATATTTTGAGTAGAGGGTCTGGATCAGAGAGTACATCACTAGGATCATCCCAAGAAAGCCCACAACGATTCCGATGGACCCGAAGATCTTCCAGAAGCTCCTGTACTCGGCTAGCCTGGATATGAACTCCTTCCCTCTCTCGGTTCTGAATATCAGCAGGATTAGATGCCTCTCCACCTTCAGCTTGCCCATTCTCTCGAGGGCAATGATTATCAGCCATGACAGGGCAATCACACCAAAAAATATATAGAGCTTAGACATATCCATATCCTTTTTATTGCTTAACGAAATAAAACAATAGAGAAGATGTATGTCCTCGTCCTCATCACCACTTCGAGCATTCAGGAAGCAAAGCTTATAGCAGACGATCTCGTGGAGCGCCGATTGGTAGCTTGTACCAACATCATCGAAAAGGTTCACTCAACTTACTGGTGGAAGGGCGTAAAGGAGGCGTCAGAGGAGGTCTTGCTGATGCTGAAATCAAACGAGAACGTACTTGAAGAGTTGACCAGAAGGATTAGGGAGCTTCACAGCTATGAGAACCCAGAAATCATCGCGTTACCCATTATCGGGGGGAGCGACGCCTACCTCAGATGGATAGGAGGAGAGATTAGATGACCAGGAAACAAATGAAAAAATTGCCTAGGAAGAAGACGGAAAGCGAGCGCGCCTGGGAGAAGATTAAAGGAAAATACCCAAACTGCACCGGCAGCTATCCCGAATGCCCACCCAGCATTGAAGATAAACACGATCCCCCGGATGAATGCCATCTCTGTCCTGTATTCCTTGAACTGAAAAGATAAATTTAGACGCCTGAAGCTTTTAATTAGCTCCCGCTGCCTGTCTGAACCTTTTTATAACCCAGTTTTTATCCAGGGAAGCTAGGAGATTCCCAGCCCTGGGCCCAGTATTGTTACCAATAACCACAAGATAAACTCCTTGAAAGGCCTTTTTCGCTTGGATGCTTAGGTCCTTGCTCAGCTCATAGATCTTATTATGTATCTCCTCCGGCTTCCTGTCCTCCTCCAAGTACAGGGCCATTTCTGCGAGGAGCTTTCGCTGCTTCTCATCCAGGTTTCTCCTAATAACTTCAGGTTCAATATCCTTACGCTTCATTTCTTGGGGAGCGTACTTTGAAACCCAGTTAGCTGCTAGCTTTATCCTTTTCATGATAAGGTCCTTCTTACCCTCCTCGTAATGCCCGGAGCGCTTGAGGCTCTTTAATATGTCATCCCTTCGATAGAACATCTGGGTTAAAAGGGCAGCGTGGGAGAAACTCAAGTTGAGGGGCTCCTCCATGCTGTCCAGCTGAGAAATCTCGTAAAGCCTCTCCCCATGCCTTGCTGCCTTGTCATCCCCACCTTTTTGATACGTTAACGCATACTTGTCATAGTCATCGTAGAGCCGCGGCAGGTCGCGCCATGAGAAGCTCCTGGTCTTCATTAATTTTTTGTTGTAATAGAAGCGCAATATCTGTGGAGAAGCCACGGAAAGCCAGTCCCTCGGATAGATCACGTTTCCCACTGAGGCCGACATCTTCTTCCCGTCTATCATGAGGTGCTCATAAAAAATCGGCACCGGCATTGGAAAATCGAATACTCTCTCGAGTATTTCAGCATTAACCCACCACGCACTAGAGGGCACAATGTATTCCTTACCAGCCCCTTCGCTGGTGACACGCCACCTGGCCCACTGGGCCGCCCACTCTCCTTTCCACATTAACTTGCCACTGTCTTGCAATGGTGATACCTCTGCCTCATGGCCGCATCCCTCTGCGAGGGTTTTCTCGAAAAGATAGTCCTCGCACTTGTAGGTTAGCTGTCCCTCCTGAAATTTCTTAATCCTCGGCGTTATTATCTTACCGCAGTTCCCGCAGATAGGCGTCCAG
>CAZDSM010000014.1:0-3774 GCA_964508205.1 Candidatus Hydrothermarchaeota archaeon
AAGGCCGTCGTCTATCATCCTTTGAATCGTGTCCTGAATCTCGTATTCACCGCGCCTTGACCTCGCTACCTTTGGAAGATACTCCTTAATAGCTTCGCTGAAAACATACAGCGGTGAGGATGCGACATCGCTTAGAATTTCCCATTCCCTGGGCTTTTCTATAATCCTCGAAATAGTGCCGTCCTTTTCAAGGCTGACGCTGCTGGACTTCGTAATCACCCGCCTATCAAGGGCCTTCAGGCTCAGGGTTGCATCGCATTCCTCTGCGATGTGATACCTCCTGAGCTCTCTGATGTGCTCCCCAGGTACCAATGAGTCGCAGGCAGAAACGATGACGTCCTCATCTATCCTCTCCATGGCCAACTGCAGGGCCTTCGCCGTACCATCCTGTAACTCTTGAGTCATGTAAGTAATTTTCATGTCGTACTTCGAGCCGTCTCCCATGTAATCCTTTACCTGCTCTCCATTATGCCCTATGATAACAATTATCTCCCTCGGCGAGAGCTCCCTGAGATTCTCCATCACCACCTCAATCACAGGCTTTTTCTTTACGGGCAGCATAGCCTTCGCCACGTACTTCGTAAGAGGAAGCAGCCTCGTTCCCTTGCCAGCGGCCAAGACAACGACCTTCATACCAGCTCAAGCTCCATCAGGTCCTCGCCGAGCATAATTTCACCCTTAAAATATCTCCCCAGCGATGCTTTCATCTCCCCTAGCCTCTCTTCAGCCATGTGGGAAAAATGAGTAAGGACCACTTTTTTTACTGGCAGGCCTGTGAGAAGCCTGCCCAAACCCTCCGGTGTCGTGTGGTCAGCATAGCTCTCTCCTCCAGCATCTGAAAAAGAGCACTCGTGGATTAAGAGCTCAACCCCGCCCTCACATAGCCCTCTTACCCCCTCACACGGCGCAGTATCCCCTGAGTATACCATTGATTTATCGGAGCTGGTAAGCCTGTAAGCAAGTCCCTCGAGAGCATGCTTATTGCTCCTTGCTTCGACTACATCACCCCCTATCTTTACCATAGCCATATTCTCCAACTCCATCACTCCAATATCTGTCCTGTCTTTCAAGTACGGGTACGCTTCAAACAAACTTGAGAGCCATCTTTCAGTCCCCATCGGTCCGAATACCGTCAGATTTTTCCTGTCTTTCAGCCAGTTGGCCTTTAATAGGGCCATGAAGTCGCTGTCATGATCTAGGTGGTGGTGGGTGAAAAACACGTGAGTGATATCCATGGAGTCGTATCCGCTCTGGGCCAGGCGGTGCACTACGCCCGCCCCGCAGTCGAAGAGAATTAAATTATCCCTGGTCTCAACCAGTATCCCAGATTGAACCCGCGAGGACGATGGAACAGCGAACCCTGTGCCCAATAGAATTACCCGCATAGGTAAAGGTCTTAGAAGTACTTATTTATTTTTGTTTTGTCCTTTCATAGTCTAATATGTCTTTAATTCTCAGCCATTTAATATCTTTAATTGGGATTTGTTCATCCTCCAATATTGACTCATATTCTACGCGTTTATCATTGGTCCTTGATTCTACTTCCATTGTTATTGGGTGTATACACAATATTCCCTCCGTGAGGGCATACCTCTATAGAACAAGACCTTGAAATATTTGAGTGGTAAATTTCAATGAAAGGAATAATTAAAACCCTTCTCATGGTTGGAATATTTTTTTTATTCATGGGTTGCCTTGAAGGCGAGGAAAGTGTACGAGATAGCGGTTAGGGCGCAGTGACCGAGGATGGTGTACATCGCATTGCTCGGCGACCCCAGGAAAAACCATATAATCATGTGGGTAACGTACACTGAACGCCTGCCGTCGATGAAGGTTACATAACGCGCTAGGCCGCCGTGATATTTCAGTGACTTTCCAGTTGCGATCCAGGTTACATTATAGATGTGCCGGACGAATCCGTCCAAGACCAGCCACAGAAAGCCCAGGACCAGGAAAGCGTTGCTTCCGGTGGCCTGCCAAATATACCACGTAAAGGCGACGTACCAAACCTGTTCGAAGAGCATGTCGAAGCTGTGCTCGAGCTTTCCGATAAGCGTCTTCTTACCCCTTAGGCGCGCTACCTTGCCGTCCACACCGTCTAAAACCCCAACCAAAACCATCAATGACAATGCCAGGACTAATTCCCCAGCTACCATTAGATAGGCAGCCAAAAAGGCCAGGGCATAAGTCACCAGGGAGATAAGATCTGCTCCGATAAACTCGAGGTCGTAGAGTAAATATACCGCTAGGTCCTCGAAGGGCCTGTGAACACGGCTCATGAGGTGGGTGCCTTTCTGGAGCCTTCGAATATTATTCCATTTCTTCTTGTTGAACATTGTTTTTCCTCGCGAAGGAAGTGAATTGAAATTAGATGAGGGATTCTGCCTTTTCAAAGTCTTCCTTTGTGTCCAGGTCAAACCAAAGGGATCCCTTTATGTCATAGGCCTTCATGAGATCCTGATCAGCAAGGGTTTGGATGCTCTCGCTAAGCGAGCATCTGCCCTTACTAATGTTTTCTTCAAGGACCTCGAAGATATAAGGAGAGCATAAGAACATGCCGGTGTCTACGGCGTTATATTTCTTCAAATCCTTCCCAAGAAACCTGATTCTCCCATCCTCCACCAACACCTTAGTGGCATCATCATTGTCAAAGAATCTATCAACGTTATAATCAACACAGAGGGTGCACTCCCTGGCACCGATTTCAGAATCCTTAAAAGCAGATAGCCTTTGAGGATTAAAGATGTGGTCCCCCATTAAAAGGATGAAGTTTTCCTTTAACACCTGCCTGACCTTATAGACGGAAACACCGTTAGCCATCTCCCATTCCCGGTTTTCCACGTAATCAATCCTTACTCCATGCTTCTTCCCATCCCCTAACCCCTCTTTTAATCTGTCCCCCAAATATCCAAGAACCACTAAAAACTCCTTTATCCCGGCTTCCTTCCCTGAAAGCACGATCCTCTCGATCAGAGGGATACCCCCCAGGAGTACGAGGGGCTTGGGAATCCCCTCCGTGAAAGGTCTAAGCCTAATTCCATTTCCAGCTGCAATAATCACTGCCTTCATTCTTCTCGTCCTGGGTTCAAAAAGCAGATGCCCTGTTTTTAAATGGGGCTATGTTCACATCACTCATCTACTCCACCTCCCAGCAAAATAGTACAGGCAACGCAAAAATGCTTGTTTTTCCCATTGTGTATGTTTACTCTATCTGTCTTAAATCTTCCGTTAGGTGAACGCCCACTGTATTCAATACAGAAAGTTCTAGCTTAAAAGCGCTCCAAAAACAAACAATTCGTCCTGGAGGATTAGCAAATGCGGGGCTCCCATAACCCACTTCACAGGTATTTTTATTTATGTATTTTCCAATTTAAATCTTTTGCGTTGGTGTTTTAAGAGTTAGAAATTTTATACCAGAACCTACTTCCCAGCCGGTTATGAGCAATATTTAAATCATCAAAAGTATCCTCCAGAAGTCTTAGACATACTTATTAATATTTCTCCCGCAGATGGAGTAACATGAAAATCGACCTCAAGGATTTCGAAGGTCTTGACCTCCGCGTGGGCGAGGTAATAGGAGCTGAGGACGTAAAGGGCTCAGACAAACTAATTAAACTCATGGTTGACATCGGCAAGACACGGCAAGCTGTCGCAGGCGTAAGGGAATGGTACGCTCCAGAGGAGCTGGTGGGTAAAAAAGTGGTTTTCCTCGCGAACCTTGAGCCAGCAGTGATTTTTGGAGTCGAATCCCGGGGCATGATTTTAGCGGCCCAG
>CAZDSM010000015.1:0-10817 GCA_964508205.1 Candidatus Hydrothermarchaeota archaeon
TTACCTCCCGCCTGACCCAGACCTATAACTAGCACCTTCATTTATTACGCCTTCGACTTATTATCTTGGTTAAAAATAAGGTGTTCTACACATATAAATTTAACCTTTTTTTTGTGTATTTCACCAATCCGCCTGAGTTTAGAAGATTCAACAGAAATTCAGGTAGAGGCTTAAAAAAATAAGTCTTTTCATCCGCTAAATTTCTGATAATCCCTTTAACAAAGTCTATCTCTATATCATCTCCATCTCTCACCTTTACATCACATTCTACTACCGGTAGGCCTATGTTTATCGCGTTCCTGAAAAATATCCTCGCGAAGGATTTCGCTACAACGCAGGCTATGCCCGAGCCCATAAAGGCTCTCGGTGCGTGCTCTCTAGAAGAGCCGCAGCCGAAGTTCTCCGCGGCTATTATCACGTCCCCCGTCTTAACCTCCTTTGCAAACCTCGGTCTCGCCTTTTCGAAGGCGTGCTTCGCCAGTTCCTTGGCATCTCCTGTAACAAGGTACTCCGCAGGTATTATCCGGTCGGTATCCACATTTGCCCCGAATTTCCAAGCCCTACCAACTATCTTTTTCATTTTTTTCTTACCAACTGTAATCCAGTTAACATGTCTGTGATGCTCCTCTGAGGCGTGCGTCTCTTCCTCTCTTATTTCTCTAACCTTCAGTATATTAAATCCTTCCGTGACCTCCCTTACTTCGCCCTCATCATAGAAGTGCATGAGCTTGCCCTTCACCAAATAGGGCTTATCCCCAAGCTTTTTACCTTCACCATAGTTCGGATCATTAATAGAGGCTACGCCTAAACCGAGGATCCACTTTTTTACTAAAAACCCTCCACATCCACCTTAGAATCGCATTCCTCTTATCCGCCCTGTAGAGGTGAAGGAGGCTGCTACTCCAGGCAGCGTCGAAGGCCATGCTTGGGAAATCCAGGAACTCGCCCTTACCCAGGGCAAATACAACCCGCGGTTGTTTACCCCATGGAGGATTTATCGTTGCTCCTTCTATACCCAATCATTCCAGCTCATTTGGGTCTGTTATCATCCCCGTAACCGCACTCGCAGCCACGACAGCTGGGTTAGCGAGGTAGACCTCGCTTTCCTCGTGGCCCATCCTGCCCACGAAGTTGCGGTTGGTCGAGGAGATGCAGCGCTCTCCTTTGGCTAATACACCCATGTACCCTCCCAAGCATGCGCCACAGGTGGGGCCGCTCACGTAGGCATTGCTGTCTAGGAAAATTTTTACAAGCCCTTCCATCATCGCTTGCTCGAAGACCGCCTTACTCGCGGGCACCACTATCATTCTCACATCGTCATGAACCATGCATCCCTTCATTATCTCCGCTGCTACGCGTAGGTCCTCGATTCTTCCATTGGTGCAGGAGCCCAGGTAAGCCTGGTCGATGGTCACGCTTCCGAGCTCTGAGGCTGGAGCGACGTTCTCGGGAAGAAAAGGCTTCGCCACTGTCGGCACTATATCATCTGCCTGGTACTCGAAGGTCTCGGCGTACTCGGCGTCTTTATCAGCGTAAACGGGCTTGTACCTCCCCCGCACCCTACCCTTTAAGTATGCGAAGACCTTCTCGTCCGGTGCGAAAATACCCGCTTTACCCCCCGCCTCAATGGTCATGTTCGCCATGGTAATCCTGTTCGCCAGGCTCATCGCCGCTACAGCGGAGCCGTAGAACTCCATAGCTTTATACAAAGCGCCGTCCACACCTATATCACCGATGATTTGGAGTATAACGTCTTTGCCCATGACATATCTGCCCAGTTTTCCTTCGACAATGAACTTCTGGGTCTCGGGGACGCGAAACCAGAGCTTGCCCAGGGCTATGGCGGAGGCGGCCTCGGTTGAACCAACACCGGTCGAGAAAGCGCCCAGAGCGCCGTAGCTGCAGGTGTGGGAGTCGGCCCCTATAATGAGCCTTCCAGGAGCTGCGAAGCCGCCCTCTATCATGAGCTGATGGCAGATGCCCGAGCTGCCTACTTCAAAATAGTTCTTTATCTCGTACTTTCTGGCGAAATCCCGCATGGCCTTCGCCTGGCCTGCGCTGGCCACGTCCTTGTTCGGGACGTAGTGGTCGGGTATTAACACCACTTTATCGCGTAGCGGTTCAGCACCGAACTTCTCGAATACCTGGAAGGCCGGCAAACCCGTGACGTCGTTGAGCATGACATAATCAACTTCAGCCTCAACTATTTCTCCCGGCTCTACCATCGCCTTCCTCGAAGCCCTGGCCAGTATCTTCTCTGCTATGGTCATTGTCACACTAATCGCCAACTTTACCTTAAAAAGATATTTGTGGGAGAAAAGAATTTAACATAGGAATGTTCAAGTGTTATAAATGAAGAAGAAAGGGAAATATCAGAAGGTAACGGTAAGCGGCATTTTCATGGCAAATGCCAAAGAGGGTGTAACCCCACTCGTTTTTTTAGAGAATGATGAAAAAAGGGTGCTACCCATTTACATTGGCGCTGCTGAGGCTTTCTCTATCCAAACAGCCCTGGAGAAAATGCCATATCCCCGGCCTCTGACCCATGACCTCCTAATAACTATAATGGAGGAGCTCCATTCGAAAATAGAGAAGGTCATTATCGACGATTTGAATGACGGCGTCTTCTTCGCTAGAATAGTGGTCAGGAAGAACGGCGACGAATACGAGTTCGACGCTCGCCCCAGCGACAGCCTAGCCCTCGCGATACGCACCAAAGCCCCCGTCTATGTTTCGGAAGGGGTGATGGAAAGCGCCTCTGTTGACAAGGAATCCTACAAGGTGAAGTAGCCATATTTCTCTTCCGCTATTGGCAATGTAAATATGAACTTGCTCCCTTTCTTTGGTTCACTCTTCACCCATATTTTGCTTCCCTCTACCGCCATTGATGTGGAGATTAAAAATATTAAATTATATCCCACCAGGGCAAGAACCTGCTAACAAGAAGCTTTTAATTGTTAAAAAGCAACTTGATATCAATGGTCCTCGAGAAGCTGAGCGAGTCCCTATCCAGTGTTGTGAGGAAGATTACCCTCGCGGGGTCAGTGGACGAAAGGCTCATCAAGGAAGTCGTGCGAGACATTCAGCGCGCCCTGCTTAGCGCCGACGTTAACGTGAAAATCATTATGCAGCTGTCAAAGAAGATAGAGACACGCGCCCTCAAGGAGAAGCCCAAGGCAGGGCTGGGGAGGAGGGAGCACGTGGTCAGGATAGTTTATGAGGAATTGGTGAACCTCTTGGGCAGGGCTCAGGACTACCAACTCCTGGTGAAGGGTAGGGTCATGCTCGTTGGTTTGCAGGGCTCGGGCAAGACGACGACGGCGGTGAAGCTTGCGCGGTTCTACCAGAAGCGCGGGGCCAGGCCGTATATAATCGTCTCCGATACATATAGGCCTGCGGCCTATGAGCAGGCGTCGCAGCTCGCGGAGCCCTTTGGGATAAAGGTGTACGGTGACCCGGGGAATAAGGAGCCCCTGGATATCATGGCTAAGGGCATGGGGGAGGCGAAGAAGAGCGACCTCATAATCCTGGACTCGGCTGGAAGGCATAAGAAGGAGGACGAGCTCTTTGCTGAGATGAAGAAGTTGCACAGCGCGTTTAAGCCTGACGAGCAGCTTTTGGTAATCGACGGTACCATAGGCCAGCAGGCGGGCGCCCAGGCAAAGGCATTTCACGAAGCGATAGGTGTTACAGGGGTGATTTTGACCAAGCTCGACGGCTCAGCTAAAGGGGGTGGGGCCCTGTCAGCGGTAGCTGAAACAGGCTCATCCATAAGGTTCATCGGCACAGGGGAGCGGGTGGATGACGTGGACGTCTTCGATCCTGACCGCTTTATCTCCCGCCTCCTGGGCATGGGGGACCTTCAGAGCCTCCTGGAGAAGGCGAAGGAGAGCGTGGAGGGGGAGAAGGTTAAGGATATATTAAAGGGTGAGTTCACCCTCCTGGACCTCCGCGCCCAAATCGAGGCTATAGGCAAGATGGGGCCCCTAAGTAGCGTCCTTAAGATGATACCCGGGATGAGCATGAGCGTGCCCAAAGAGGCATCACAGCTCACCGAGGTGAAGATGAAGAAGTTCATGTACGTCATGGATTCCATGACCATGGATGAGCAGCGCAAACCAAAGGTGCTGAACGCGAGCAGGATTACGCGGATAGCCCAGGGTTCTGGCACGACAAAGGAGGACGTTAAGGAGCTAATTAAATATTACAACGTCATGAAAAAAGCCCTTAAGGGCTTCAAGAAACGTGGCTTTGCCAGAGGTGCCCTGGGAAAGATGATGCAGGAATTTAGGTGACATCCTCCCACTCGCTAAAGCGAGGGGCTTCCAGCGGTTCAAAATCGGATATAGTTCATAATTCATCCATCAGACTCGATTCCACAGAAGCGGTTACGGAGGTCTTGATGTCCAAAGGCGTGAATTCGGGTGCGTCCCACCCTACACACTTCAGAATCTGCTGTGGAGGGTGTATAGAGGGTATATATATACCCGTCTGGAGAGCACGGGAAAAGTGATAACACGGCTAAAGCATGTGGGCTTTCTTGCAACAAGAGGTAAAGTATAAATATGCAACTATCATTTTCATAAAATGAGGCTCGACTTATGGAGAGGTCAAGAGGTTTCAGGAGCAAGACCAGGCACAAGATGAAAAAACCCGTGCGGAAGAGGGGCGAGCTGCCTGTTTCCAGGTTAATTCAGGAGTTCAATGTAGGTGACACGGTTTCGATAGTGATGGAGCCGAGCGTTCAAAAAGGTCAGCCTCATCCCAGATTCCATGGTAAAACTGGCGTGGTCCGGGAGAAAAGGGGGAGGTCCTATCTGGTTGAGATATCGGATGGCAACGCTAAGAAAAAAGTGATTTCCAGGCCTGTTCACTTGTTCTTGCAGAGGTAAAGATGATAGGCAAGAAGATTTTTAAGGAAAGAGTTATTACGAGCTCCGAGGCAGAGAAGTTCTTGAAGGCCTCTATGAAGGATGATGAGGAGCCCATATACGAGAAGAAGATAACTCTGGACCATTTAACGAAGTTCGCGAAGCTCAAACCCAAGGAGGCCAAGAAACTGGTCGGAGAGCTGACGAAGAGTAATGAGAAAATCCGGGAGGACATCGCTGTTAAAATCGTCGACCTAATGCCCAAGGACGAGAACGATGTACGGGTCATATTCGCCAAGGAGAGGTATGTCCTGACCAAGGAGGACATTGAGGGGATTTTGAGGATAACAAAAAGGGAGTAAAAATGGGAATGGAGGACTACGCCGTCGTCCTCGACTTCTTTCCCCACGGACACCCAGGGGACACGCGGCCAATATATAAAAAGGAGCCTATAGCCTATGCTCTGGGCGAGGAGTTCCTCACCTTGATTGAGGTGATACCAAAGGTTGGAGTGGAGTTCAAACCCCATGAGAGGGTGTTCATCGGCAAGAATGAGAGGAAGAAAATCCAGTACATCAAGCGTAGGATTAGTTATCATGACCTAAGCTCGGCAGCGAAGTCTGAGCTGCCCTATGTCGTGGAAGAGGTAGTCGACAGGTACGAGGCGCGGTTCTTGGATTTCTTCAATGAGGCAGGAGCTATAAGCACGAGGCTTCACAGCCTGGAGCTTCTCCCGGGGATAGGCAAGAAACTAATGTGGGGGATCCTGGAGGAGAGGGGGAAAAAATCCTTTGCTTCCTTTGAGGACATAGCTAAAAGAATAAAGCCTATCTCTGACCCCAAGAAGCTCATAATCAAGAGGATAGTCTCGGAACTAGAGGAGGAGGACGTCAGGTTGGGAAAGGGCAAGTACAAGTTCTTCGTTTCCCCCCTACCCCAGAGACGGGGTAGGTGAATCCCTCGAGACAGTGAGATCGAGCATATCGTCTTATGAGCCTATTAGAAGAGACCAAGCTAATTTTGAAGAAGCATGGCTTAAGGCCGAAGCGTTACTCCGGTCAGAATTTCTTAGTCGATTCTACGGTCCTTCAGAGGCAGGTCAGCTACGCAGGCATTAAGCGAGACGAGACGATATTGGAAGTCGGTCCAGGGATAGGTAATTTGACGGAGTTCTTGCTCGAGGGGTCTGATAGAGTATTTGCCGTGGAAAAAGACCCTGGAATGGTCGATATTCTCAGACAAAGATTCGCTGGTAGGGGGGGCATTGAAATTATCAGTGGCGATGTTTTGAAAATAATGCTCCCGGCCTTTGACAAGGTGATATCGAATATACCTTACTCCATCTCATCGCCCCTGACCTTCATGCTGTTGAAAAAGCCCTTTAAAAAGGCAGTAATAACGTATCAAAAAGAGTTCGCGGAGCGCATGGTTGCCTTACCCGACTCTAGGAATTATTCTAGGCTCTCAGTAACCACGGGCTACTACGCCTTCGCTAGGGTACTGGAAATCCTGCCCCCAAGGGTCTTTTACCCCAGGCCGGCAGTGAGCTCGGCCGTGGTAGAGCTTGTCCCTAGGAGGCCGCGGTTTAGGGTTGATGAAAAGCTTTTCTTCACGGTAGTTAGAGCCCTCTTTGCCCACCGGGGAAAGACAGTCAAGAATGCCCTGGTCGATTCCAGGTTTATCAGTAGTGGAAAAAAAGAGGGTCGGAGGGTTATAGAAAACTTCCTGGATGAGGCGACCCTCGAAAAGAGGGTTTTCCAACTGGAGCCAAAGGAAATCGCGGGGATTACAAAGGCCTTTATGGGGGTTGTGGATTGATATACGGGGGGTATGCGCTGGATGTTTTTCCAGGGGTATATAAGCCCTGCGATGACTCCTACCTCCTGGCGGATAATCTGCGAGTTAGACAGGGCGATAAGGTACTGGACATGGGCACCGGATGTGGGCTGCAGGGATTAGTCGCCTCATCTAAATCAAGGAGAGGTATATCATCAGACATCTCAAAGAGAGCATTGAAGTGCGCCGCCCATAACGCGCGGCGTAATAGGGTTACCAACATTCAGTTTATTGAGAGCGACCTCTTCAGGAACATACGCGGAAAATTCGACCTAATAGCTTTTAACCCGCCGTACTTGCTCACTGATCCCCTGGAGCAGGGTGATGAGCACGCGAGGGCGTGGGATGGTGGCAAAGACGGGTTGCGGGTGATCAGCGAATTCATTGGAGGGGTGAAAGACCATCTTACGCCAAAGGGCAGGGTACAGATGATAGTTTCATCCATGGGCGGCATAGAGGCGACTATGCAGCTATTTGAGGAGGTAGGATTGAAAGCTCGAATAGAGACAAAGAAGTGTTTTTCCTTCGAGGAATTAGCCCTCATTGATGCTCGTTTGTAAATATTTATATATCATCCGGAATATCTTGTTGCTGAACATGATTCTCTCTGACAGGGATATACTGCGATATCTAGAGGAGGGTAAAATCGTTATTGAACCCCTTGAGAATTCGGAGCTGCAGATTCAGCCGGCTTCCGTGGATCTGCGTCTGGGTAACGAGTTCAGAGTCTTCCGTCACACTAAGAAGGCCTTCATCGATCCCCTTGAGGATGATGTCGCGGAGTACACGGAAACTCTCAAGGTCAAGGAAAAGGGGCCCTTTATCCTTCATCCAGGGGAGTTCGTTCTGGGCTGCACCAGGGAGCGCATCGAGTTGAGCGACGACCTCGTTGCGAGGGTCGAGGGAAGGAGCAGTCTTGGCAGGTTAGCTTTGCTCGTCCACGCCACTGCAGGCTACATAGATGCCGGTTTCCGCGGTAACGTAACCCTTGAGCTTTCCAATGTGGGTAAGATGCCTATTGCTTTATACCCAAGGATGCGCATCTGCCAGCTGAGCTTTGAGACGATCTCATCCAAGGCAGAGTTGCCCTACGGCCATCCTAAAAGGGGCAGCAAGTACCAGGATCAGCGAGGCCCTATTAGCAGCAGGATTCACCTCGACGACGAGTTTAAAGAGGGATAGTTTTATATATTTATTTAGATACGGGAAAGAGGTGTAGTGAGGAGAAGAAGATGGGCATCAAACCCGCGAGGATTTACAGGACTCCCAAGAGCAGGCTTTACACCAGGAAGGAGTACATGAAGGGCACGCCTGCATCGAAAATAACGATCTTCGACATGGGGGAGCTTACAGCCAGCGAGAACTTCGAGGTGGAGCTTTCCCTGGTCGCGAAGGAAGGGGGGCAGATTACCCATAACGCCCTTGAGGCCGCGAGGATAGCTGCGAACAGGCAGTTGACTAAAAAAATCGGGAGGAGTGGTTATTATCTCAAGGTCCTGGTTTTCCCCCACGTGGTTCTAAGGGAGAACAAACAGGCCACTGGGGCAGGTGCCGACAGGGTCTCGGATGGAATGCGCAGGGCCTTTGGCAAGGCTGTTGGCCTCGCTGCCAATGTCGGCAAGGGACAGCGAGTCATGTATGTCAGAGTTGCTGTGCCAAATTTCAGGCATGCGAAGGATTCGATGAGGCGGGCTGCAGCGAAGCTCCCTGTGCCCAGCAGGATTTCTGTCGACAGGGGAGAGAAACTACTTAAACTTTGAATGTTACGTAATACGTAACAAAAGCTTTTTATGCCACTTCCTCCGAATGTTCTATAATGTACGACGTCGAGGAGGAATACACCAGATACGTGGCGCAGGTAGGCGGGAGGATAATTTCCTCCAACCAACCCGTCGAGGAAATAAGGGAAGCAAGGACTTCTATGGGCATTATCCAGGAGGAACTTGGAAGATTAATGAGTCTTAGAAGGGAGACCATCTCCAGGATAGAGAACGGTTCTATAAACCCCACCTTTGATTTTGTTACCAAGTTCTGCAGGACCATAGCTGCGGCCAAGGTCGTGAGGGACCTTCAGGCCCTCGAGGAGGTCTACCACCTCTCGGGGAAGGAGGTAACCCCCCTTTCCCTGGGCATATTGAGGCCTTACTTCGACATCCCCCCCAAAGATCTCGAGATTATATTTAGGATAGGGGTTCGCGGTTATCGAAAGTCCAGGAACAAGATTATCAATAGCATGAAGTGAGAGGTGTTGGAATGGAGATACTGTGGTTTGGTGATTTGAACAAGGACGACGTAGGCGTCGCCGGCGGCAAAGGAGCGAATTTAGGGGAATTGGTGAGAGCAGGCCTGCCCATACCCCCTGGTTTCGTGATTACCGCTGGGATGTATAATGAATTCCTGCGGAAAAGCGGGATAAACGGGGAGATCATGGGGATACTGAAAAAGACCGATGTCGATGATTCAAAGGCCCTTCAGCACTCATCAAAGGAGATAAGGCGAATAATCAGAAAAACGGAAATGCTAAAGAAAATAAAATCCAATATACTGAGGCAATACAAAAAATTGTGTGACTCCGGAGGTAAATCCCGCCTCGTAGCTATCAGGAGCTCCGCTACCGCGGAGGACCTTCCGGGGGCGAGCTTCGCAGGGCAGCAGGAGACTTTTTTAAACGTAGCGCAAGCTGACGTGACTGAGAATGTTCAGGAGTGCTGGTCATCCATTTACACTCCGCGGGCTATTTTTTACCGCGAAAAAAAAGGTTTTAACCACGAGAATGTGTCCATTGCGGTGGTGGTCCAGCGGATGATTAACGCGGATAAATCAGGGGTAATGTTCACGGTTCACCCCGCCACGGGAGAAAAGGAAAAGCTCATAATCGAAGCAGGTTGGGGCCTTGGGGAGGGCGTGGTCTCGGGAGCTGTAACACCGGATCATTACGTGGTGGATAAAAATACCGGCGAGGTTACTGACACGGAGGTTATGCGAAAGGAAATCATGTTTGTGAGAAGTTCAAGGGCAGGCGGGACGGAGAAGCGGCAAGTACCAGAGGATAAGGCCGAGAAACAGGTCCTAACGGAGGCTGAAATAAAAAAACTAGCGGATCTTGGTAAACTGGTGGAGGAGCACTACGAATTTCCCCAGGACATTGAATGGGCAATCGAAGGGGACGAGCTCTACCTTCTCCAGTCACGGCCCATCACAGTCTTCTACGGGGAAGAGAAGGCTGAGGAGGGCTCTAAGAAGGACGTGCTCATAAAAGGTCTCGGGGCCTCTCCCAGCCTAGGCTCAGGGAGGGTGAGGATAATCTTTAGCACTGAGGAGCTGGACAAGGTGAAGGAAGGAGACGTCCTGGTAACCACCATGACCAATCCGGACATGGTGCCCGCTATGCGTCGGGCCAGTGCTATAGTCACTGAGGAGGGGGGCATGACATGCCATGCAGCCATTGTTTCAAGGGAGCTCGGAATACCCTGCATAGTCGGCACTTCGGAGGCCACAAAGGTACTCTCCGATGGGGATGAGATAACCGTAGATGGTTCAAGGGGGGTGGTGTATAAGGGACTTACCGAGAAAAAGGAGGAAAAACCCCAGAAAGTCGCGCAGGTGGCACCTCAGAAAATAGTCACCGCTACGGAGGTCAAGGCCAACATATCCATACCTGAAATTGCCTCGAGAATGGCTCCTATAGCCGACGGCGTGGGATTGCTGAGGGTGGAACACATGATCCTAGGGATAGGAAAGCACCCCATTAAGTTCATCCATGAGGGCAAGAAGAAAGAGCTCATCGAGAAGATTGCGGTCGGCGTGAGAGAGGTGGCGGAGGCCTTTTATCCAAAACCCGTTTGGTACAGAAGCCTTGACGCGCCAACGGACGAGTTCAGGTCCCTCGAGGGCGGCGAGGAGGAACCCGTGGAGCATAACCCCATGCTGGGCTGGCGTGGGATAAGGCGCGGCCTAGACCAGGAGGAGCTGCTTAGAGCGGAGTTCAGGGCCATTAAAAAGCTCGTGGACGAGGGCTTCACGAACATCGGGACGATGATACCTCTGGTTATCAGGCCCGAGGAGCTGCGAAGAGCCAAGGAGATAGCCCTGGAGGTTGGCCTTAAACCT
>CAZDSM010000016.1:0-3659 GCA_964508205.1 Candidatus Hydrothermarchaeota archaeon
TGAGCTACCTCTGCCTCAAGGACAAGCCGGATATCGTCAGCAGGGCGGGAGTCGGCCCCAACGCTGGGCACACCGTGAAACATCAAGGAAAAAAATACGCCCTCAGGCTTACGCCATCGGGTTTCCTATATGCGAAGGCCAGGCTGCTTATCGGTGCAGGGGTACTGGTTAACCCCCAAGTAATTCTCGAGGAGATTAGAACCCTGGGGATTGAGAAACGAATAGGCATAGATAAGCGCTGCGGGATCATAGAGAAGCACCACATTAATTATGACAAGGAATCCAAGCACCTATCAGGCAAAATCGGGAGCACCGGCACAGGCTGCGGCCCAGCAAACATAGACAGGGCCAATCGCACCCTCAAGCAGGCTCAGGATGTACGGGCCCTTAAACCCTATCTCGCCGACGTACCTCTCGAAGTAAACGAAGCCTTAGAAAAGGGAAGGAATGTCCTCATCGAGGGCTCCCAGGGCTTCAGCTTATCGCTATTCTACGGCACATATCCCTTCGTTACATCCAAGGATACCAGCGCCGGCATGGCAGCGGTAGATGTCGGAGTGGGGCCGAGGAATATTAAAGACGTTATAGTCGCTTTTAAGTCCTATCCATCCCGCGTAGGTGAAGGGCCCTTCCCTACGGAGCTCAGTCCTGAGAAAGCCAAAAGGCTCGGAATCGCTGAGTACGGCACGGTTACGGGTAGAAAACGCAGAATCGGTGCCTTCGATTACGACCAAGGGAGATACTCGGCGATGATCAACTCGGCAAGTCAGATAGCATTGACTTGCATCGACTACCTAGACAAGGACAGCCGGGGAGTCAGGAAATACGAGAAATTATCATCCAAGGCAAAGGCTTTCATAGATGAAGTAGAAAATAAGGTAGGAGTACCTGTTACCCTGATATCCACCGGTCCTGAGATGGGTGAGACCATTGATTTGAGGGAGGAGAAACTGTGACCAAGTATATTATAACTACGGGTGGTGTTTTGTCAGGCCTGGGCAAGGGCGTAGCTACAGCTTCCATCGGCAAAATACTGCAGTGTCGCGGTATCAAAACGGATGTGTGCAAGATAGACCCCTATCTCAACGTTGATCCTGGCTTAATGAACCCCTACCAGCACGGCGAGGTCTGGGTTACCAAGGACGGCTATGAGGCTGATCTGGACTTCGGCCACTACGAGCGCTTCTTGGACGTTGAGCTCGGAAGGGACCACAACATCACCACCGGCATGATTTACCTAACCGTCCTAGAGCGAGAGCGCAAGGGCAAGTATTTAGGCCAAACAGTGCAAATCATACCTCACATCACTGATGAGATTAAACGTCAAATTTACGAGATAGCTCGGATCAACAATCCCGACGTCCTCCTCGTTGAAATAGGTGGAACAACTGGAGACATCGAGAGCATGCCGTTCCTTGAAGCTATCCGCCAAATGCGCATGGAGAACGGCAAGGAAAACGTCCTCTTTATCCATGTAACCCTTGTCCCGTCCCTTAAAGCCGTGGGGGAGCAGAAGACCAAGCCAACGCAGCACAGCGTTAAGGAGCTTCGTGGAATAGGTATACAGCCTGACATCGTGGTTTGCAGAACCGACAAGCCCCTTCTCGAGGAAACCAAAGCCAAGATCGCATTGTTCTGTGATGTGGGCAAACTGGACGTCATCAGCAACCACGACGTGAATAGCGTGTACGAGGTCCCCCTCGTCATGGAGGATCAGGGCATAGGTGACAACATATTGAGCAAGCTCAACATCAGGGAGCGTAAGTACGACATCACCACCTGGAAAAAGCTTATTAAAAAGATGAAGGACGCCGAGGATGCGGTGAACATCGCCGTCGTAGGCAAGTACACAGACCTCAAGGACTCCTATATTAGCATTGTCGAAGCCCTCAGGCATGCTGCTACAGCCTTTGATAAAAAAGTCACAATCACATGGGTCGAATCATTAGACCTGGAGGACAACCCTGAAAAGGTAAAAGAGCTAGAAAACGTTAACGGAATCCTTGTACCAGGGGGCTTCGGGCAGCGCGGCTCCGAGGGCAAAATCCTCGCCATAGAGTACTCCAGAGCCAAGGACATACCTTACCTCGGCATCTGCTTCGGCTTCCAGCTAGCTGCTATAGAGTACGCCAGAAACGTTCTTGGCTTGAAAGGAGCCAACAGCTCTGAGTTGAATTCTGAAACGCCTTATCCTGTTATTGACTTCCTGCCTGAGCAACGCGACATAAAGCAGATGGGGGGTACGATGCGTCTGGGGGAACTCCCTCTGACAATTGAAAAGGATACCCTCGCCTATGGGATTTACCACAAAACTAAAGTCGGTGAGCGCCACCGCCACCGCTACGAGGTAAACCCGGCTCATATCGACGAGCTTGAGACGAAAGGCCTTAAATTCTCGGCAAAAAGCGATGGCGGAAGGAGGATGGAGATCTTGGAGATACCTGGGCATTATCATTTTCTCGCCACCCAATTTCATCCTGAATTTAAATCCCGCCCCCTGAAGCCAGCACCAGTGTTTAAGGCCTTTGTCAAGGCAGCTATCAGGAAGAAGGGTGAGAAATAAAACATGTTCGACGCCAAAAAATTCGTTGACGAGGCTATTTCAGACATCCAGGAGCTGGTCGGCAGTAAAACTGCTATAATAGCCTTGTCCGGGGGCGTGGACAGCGCAACAGCTGCGGTATTAATGCATCGCGCCATTGGGAAACACCTCGTCTCAGTCTTCGTTGACCACGGCTTCATGAGAAAAGATGAGGAAAAAGAGGTCAAGGAGCTCTTCAAGCACAATCTTGGGATGAACCTCGTAATAATCGATGCCAGAGAGCGCTTCATAAGCGCCCTTAGAGGTGTGAGCGCCCCGGAAAAAAAACGGAATATAATAGGGAAGCATTTTATACGCGTCTTTGAAGAAGTCGCCAAAAAAGAGAAGGCGGAATTCCTTGTCCAGGGCACAATAGCTCCTGATTGGATTGAAAGTGAGGGCGGTATTAAGAGTCATCACAACGTTACTGGTTTGCCGAGCGGCATGATCTTAAAGCTCGTTGAGCCTCTGCGGGATTTATATAAAGACGAGGTGCGCATAGTGGCCCGGGAACTTGAACTGCCGGAAAGCGTTTCGGAGCGCATGCCCTTCCCAGGCCCGGGCTTGGCTGTGCGTGTTATAGGTGAACTCACCCCTGAAAAAATAGCAATTCTCAAGGAGGCCAACGCCATCGTAGAGGAAGAAATCCACAAAGCTGGCCTGAAGCCCTGGCAAGCCATAGCTGCGCTCCTCGAAGGCAAAAGCGTGGGTGTAAAAGGAGACATTCGAGACTACGGCTACACTATCGCGGTGCGGGCGGTTGAAAGCGTCGATGCAATGACCGCGACCTCAATGGAAATCCCATGGAGCACGCTGAAAACAATAATGAAGCGCATTACCCGCGAAATCCCAGGCGTCACCCGGGTGCTGTACGACCTGACGGACAAACCCCCTGCAACGATAGAATTCGAATAGAGGGCTTTGCCTAAAAAGTCCACAAAAAGTGCGGTCTGCCCAAAAAGTCGGGATTCTGCCCAAAAAGTCCGAGTTTTTATGTACTTCTTGGGCAAAGCCCGAATAGAGAAAAGCTTTATATATTTTTTATACGTAGAAGTTCTCGAAGGAATTTCATATTTAG
>CAZDSM010000017.1:0-2554 GCA_964508205.1 Candidatus Hydrothermarchaeota archaeon
ATACCAGGGTAGGGGGGCTCGTTATCGTGGACGAGGAGAAAAGGGTCATCGGCATAATAACCGAGCGGGATTTCGTATTCTTGCTAGCGGACAAGCTCGTGGGCAAGAAGGTGACCGAGCACATGACTAGGAAGGTCATGACCGCTACTCCGGCGATGACCCTTGGGGACGTGGCTAAGGCGATGGTGAGGAACAGCTTCAGGCGTCTTCCAGTGGTCAGCCGCGGTCAGCTTGTGGGCATATTGACCACGAGGATGATAATCGAATTCATAGGTCGAAACCACGTCTTCAACAGGATAGTTGAAAACAGGGTTGAGGAGGTCCTCGGCACTCGCTGTGAGACGATAATGAGCAGAGATGTGCGAACTATCGGCAAAAACGCGGACCTCGGTGAGGTAGCCAGTCTTTTAAAGAAAAAGAAAGCGGGCACGGTTTGCATAGTAGAAAACGGCGGAATTCACGGAATCCTGACAGAGAGGGACGTAGTCCTCGCCCTTTGAGGTTAGCCTTAAATAGCCCCGGACATAGTTTAAATAATGCTCCTCAAAAACTGCAGAATAGTCAGCTCCAGGGGTGTGGTAGAGGGCGATATCTTAATCGAGGGGGGGAAAATAGCCGACATCGGTGGACGTCTTAGCGGTGACGATGTTATAGACGTTAAGAGACGCTTCGTCATGCCCGGCCTAGTAGACCTCCACGTCCATATGCGGGACTTCAAGGAACGGAGTAAAGAGGATTTCTACTCCGGCAGCAGGGCAGCTGTTGCAGGCGGGATAACGACTTACATCGACATGCCAAACTCCAAGCCGCCTGTTGTGGATGCTGAGACGTTTGAGCGGAGGCTGAGGATGGCATCGCAGAAGAGCGTCGCAGATTTCGGCCTGAACTACGGGGTTACAAAGGAAAACTGGGCATCTGAGCTAGAAATTGAGCCAACGGCTTACAAGATTTACATGGACGGCACCCTGGGAGAAGTTGACGAGCAGGTCATCGAGGGAACCATCAAACTCCGCGATGTCGTCGCGGTCCATGCTGAGGAACCCAGATTTTTCGTTGGCCGTCAGCGACCCCCAGAGGCTGAAGTGAAAGCCGTCAGGAAGGTCAATGCTATGGCTGAGAAGCATCGCAAAAAGGTGCACATCTGCCACATCTCCAGCGGACAATCTCTGAGGTATTTGACCAGTTACACCTCCTGTGAGGTAACCCCCCATCACCTGTTTCTGACTGAAAAAGAGCTTGAGGAATGGCGAGGCATCGCCAAGACTAATCCACCCATAAGGTCTGTCAGAGATGTTAAAGCGCTCTGGGGGGCGCTTAAAACCGGTAGGATAACCGCCATCGCCAGCGACCACGCCCCCCATAAAGTGAAGAATAAAGAAAGTGACTTCGACGAGGCCCTTGCGGGCATACCCAACCTAGATGTCATGCTCAGATTATTCTTAACTGCGGTGAATCAGAGGCGCATCACCCTGCCCGACCTGGTTAGATGGATGTGCGAAAACCCAGCGCAGCTCCTTGGGCTGGAAGACAAAGGAAAGCTAAATCCTGGGATGGATGCTGATATGGTGGTTCTGGATATGGGGGAGAAGGGGAGAATCGAAGTCGACGAGTTCTTCTCCAAAGCTAAATACAGCCCCTTCGAGGGCAGAAAAGTGCTGGGGGGTGTCGACAAAGTATTTCTAAGGGGCACGGTCGTCTACAGGGGAGGAGAAATAACGGCGAAGCGAGGATACGGGAAGCCCTTAAAAAAGGTTACTCCGTCGCCAGCTTGATGTCGCTCGCCTTAACCGTCTTCCTTCCAGCGTGTTTCGCATATTTTCCGGCTTCTCTGGAGATTGCCTCACCATCTTTCTCGAGGACCTCAGCAAGGGCATTGGCGGCGTCGTGCCCGACGCGCAATCCAGTTGCATTCCTAATTACCCTATCAGCAGCTGCTAATGGTATCTCACCCATTTACATCACCTCTTTTTCCCTTTGTAAAATGTCAATATAAACCTTTCTAATCGCTTAAGAAGTCTTAATTAAAAGCGATACCCATGGATTCAAGTAATTTTTTGACTGGGACGATGTTTTTATCTAAACCGAGTTTCTTTGGGGAAATGCCGAAGGCCAAGCCTAAGAGCTGGGTAAAATATAAGATAGGGATATCTATTTTGTCGTTATATGCTTTCTCCACGTCCCTTTGCTTTGCATCAAGGGAGAGGTTGCACTGCTGGCAGGGTGTTATTATGCAGTCCGCTCCAAGGCTCTTCGCTTTCTTTAGGAGATCATAGGTCAGCTTGAGCATGATATCCTCCTGAGATACCATCACCGAGCCCCCGCAACATTTGGTCTTCATGTCCCATGGTACTGTGGTTGCTCCCACAGCTTCTATTAAATCGTCCATGGCAGTGGGGTTCTCTGGGCTGTCAAAGCGCTCCTTACGGGACGGACGCACTATGTAGCATCCGTAGTAGGGCACCACCTTCAAACCAGTGAGGGGTTTGACCACCTTCTCCTTTATTTTTTTCACGCCAATGTCCCCGAATATTACTTCAAGGACGTGCTTCGCTCC
>CAZDSM010000018.1:0-2831 GCA_964508205.1 Candidatus Hydrothermarchaeota archaeon
CCGATACCTTACTTGGGGAGACCCATGGAACGAGTACGCCATGATTCTAAGGCTGATAGAATACGGCAGCCAAGATGTCAGTATATTTTGCTATGGAGAATGCCTCGGGAAAGAGATTTATCCCTCCCAGCAACCGGCGATGCATCTGAGCATAGCAGAGCTGGCGATAATTACGAAGATTAATCCAATGGCATTGCAGAAGTTTGTTGTTCCGTTATTCAGCGTTCTTTCAATACTCTTTCTCTATAAATTCGTGAAGGACTATTTCAGAGATAAAGAGCTCGGGCTTCTCGCTGGATTGCTTCTCCTCGTTGGCACTCCTTACCTTCACTGGACAACCCAGGCAGTCAGAGAATCCCTGGGATTGCCCATGTTTCTAATGGCTTTCTATTTCTCTTATAAGGCGATTAAGAGCGCTAAGCTATCTAACCTCCTTGTATCTATTATTTTAATCACTGGCTTAGTCCTGACCCATAACTTCTCCATCATGATCTTCATTATTTCGTGGCTCGGTTTCTCAATAGCATATGTTTATCTCCACGGAAAAACCAGAATGTTCGTCCCTTCATTGGGGATAACGTTATTCACCATAATTGCCGCTACGGCCTGGTGGGCGGCTACAGGAGGACCCCTGGAGAATTTCGTAAAAGCGTTGAAGTTGTTTTTACCAGATAACTCTATAGTTGCCCTCGTAATCTTCGCTGGTATTATGTACGCTCTTCCATCCCTTATTCCAGGAGTAATAAAGGTGCTGAGAAGATTTCTGGAAAGCTTTTTAGAGGAGCGAGTCATACAAGGGTTGATTATCTTTATCGCTTTGTTCTCAGCTATAATCGTCGTCAACCTTGTCCGTGGGAAATCCTTCCTGATTTTAAATTACCCCGGTACCATGATGCTCAATGGCATTGTCATGATTCTCCTGAGCATAGTCGGCCTTTATTTTCTCCTGAACCTAAGAGGCATCCCTGTTCTTGCTTGGATTGCAGCCTTAGCTCTACCCCTCGTCTTCAGCATTCAGCGAGTCTTCTTCTTTGGCGACCCCCTGCGTTTCATCGAGTACTTGTACATTCCTATCGCAATAGTCGCTGGAGCAGGGCTGAAGCAAATATTTGCCCATGTTCCTAGGCAGGTAGTGAAAGCAGGGCTGGTGGCAGGGCTTGCGTCTGTTAGCCTGGTTACCGCTTTTCCGGCGGTAGTCTTCTGGGGCACACCCTTCGAGGAAGGGAGTATCCTATATGACGACAGGAGCTGGATAATATATCATCCAAATTCAGAGATTAAAGCAGTAGAGTGGCTGGATGCGGTAGAGATAAAGGGATACCTCTACTCTGACAATTACGTTTACTACGGCGCTCAGTGGATTAACAATAATGACCTAGTCATAGAAAAACGCATGAGACTCAGGCCCCAACTGGGATCGTCGAAGCAGTACTCGGGGGTGCGTACTCCCTTAATCAGTAGCTACTTACTTGTAACTGAGCGCATGCAAAAATATGTAGAGTTCCATGAGGGAATGATGCATGAGAGGTATCCCCTCCAAGAGTCGGAGATAGAGGCTTTAAACAAGGACACGAGTATAATTTACAATGCAGGGGGGGCCAAGGTTTACTATATAAACAATAAATTAAGGCCACGAAATTAAACAATAGAGGGTGGTAAGTTTTAAAAAGCTTAAGTGGGCTGTTGGGATTTTTATCCTCGGATATTTAATCTTCTCTTTTGATATCAGGAATATTACAGCCGTAATTTCCTCGGCAAATCCTGTCCTTCTCGTAACAGCGCTAATAATCTACGCCGCTACTTTTGTAATCCTCTCTATGCGCTGGAAGAAAATCCTATCGAGGATGGGCGTTGTTCTGCCCCTAAGAGAGGCTTATCCAGCTTTCGTTGGCGGGACTTTACTATCGGATTTTACTCCTGCTAGACTGGGCGACCTCGGAAGGGCGTATCTGGTGAGAAAACGCCTAGAACCCAAACTTGGGGTTGTCTCTGTAATTGTGGACAGGTACATGGATATCCTGGCCATCTTGCTCCTGTCAGCGATTGGCCTGCTCATCCTTCGCAGCGAAAAAGGCATATCAGGGGAAGATTTAGTTTACATCACCCTTTCTCTCTCGGTTATTCTGTTCGCATTCCTATTAGGCGCGCTCTTACTCTGGTTTAAAAGGAAGAGAACCCGTCAGTTTGTCCAAGGCTTTGCTGGTAAATTCATGAAAATAGAAAAATTGGCTTCGCATCTATCAAAGTTCGACGAAGGGCTAGGGAAGTTAAAAAACCCCAGAACCCTCCTTCCCATCTGTGTAATCTACACCCTCGCAGCCTGGCTTACCCATGCCCTCAGGGTCAGCTTAATAATTCAAGCCGTCGATGCAACAATGCCCTTTTATTATCTTCCTTTCCTGCTGCCGATGATAAGCGCCCTCGCGCTACTTCCCATATCGCCGGGAGGTCTCGGATTGGTGGAAGGTGGCATGGTCGCTATACTAGATGTTTTTGGGGTGCCGCCTTCAACAGGCATAGCCATAGCTTTGATTGACAGGACGTTAACGGTTTTCTTCCACTCCATAGTTGGGCCGAGGGTTATGCTGTTTGGGGAGAATAAAGGCTAGTCCACAATATAGCTCCAGAAATTAATCTCATAGGATTTACCGGCATCGCTGTTAAGGAGGATGCTGAGCTTTACCTTCTCGAGGGCATAGGTTTCCTCCTTGATTATGTTTTCAATAGAAATCGTGTTCTCATCTAAGTAACCGTCTACATCGACGCCAAGGGTTATAGTGACGTTTTTCTCGACGTAATCTACTGTATGGGGAGTTGATTTTGTACTGCTG
>CAZDSM010000019.1:0-6238 GCA_964508205.1 Candidatus Hydrothermarchaeota archaeon
TTTAGGATTGTTGGAATTCTATGACGAAAGATAAATTATTCTTCACCAAGAAACAGCTAGAAATCCTCGAGTTGCGGGGGAAGGGCCATACTCAACGGGAGATAGCAGAGAAACTGGGCACCTCAAGGGTGAACATAACCATAACAGAGAAGCGCGCCAAGGAGAACATCCACAAGGCGAGGAAAACCATAGAAGCCTATGAGAAGCTCAATCCAGTAGCTCTTGAGATAAGCAAAGATATGGATATTTTTGAAGTCCCAAGGCGAATATTTGGGGAAGCTGATAAGCACGGTATAAAAGTATTTCACAACACCACCTCCTTGATCGGTATCATGAGGCGGGAACTTGGAGATAGAATAATCGGTAACAAAGTCGCATCAAAGTTCAACGCCCTACTCCTGCGGAATGGGAAAGTCATATTTGAATAGAAGAGTTGTCATCCGTTGGAAAAGCCTATTTTTAAAAATTACTTAAGTCACAATAAGGGTATAACTTCTTGATGCCCTTGGGAAAAGATAGGAAAGAGCTGGAAGAGGTTCTTCGAGACAACCTGGTTACAGCGTACATCGATTATGCCATGGAATTCGGAAAAATCAAGGAAAAAAAGTCATCAATGAGGTGTCTAAACTGCTGAACAAGAACAGTATCCTAAAGGGGTAGACGCTTGTAATGCATCATCAATTTATCGGTGTTCCAGCCGTAGGAAGGGGCATTTCTTTCCAACCCTTCAACCCTCTCCATTAGGGCATGGGTCACAAGGGGCAGAGCGATAGTAGCGTCGACGAATACCTGGACCTTCCTCGCCGTGGGCGATATCTTCCCCCAGGAAACCGCTTCCTCGAAAGTGCAACCGCTCAGCCCACCAAAGTGAGGTGCGTCTGTGGTGAACTGGATCCCATAGTCGTGGCCGCCAGATTCAGAGCCGAGAAGGGATGTTATGACCTCGGTCTGCTGGATGAAATTCTTAGGCACGCCACCGCCCACGTAAATCACACCAGTTTTTCCAGCTTTTTCGACGATTTGCGTTATCTCATCTATATCCTTCATTTGGTCCACAGCTATGTTATAACCACGCCTTCTGGCAACTATCAAACCTATCCCTATGGAGCTGTCCCCCAGGGCGGGAAGGAATATGGGCACCCCAGCCTTATATGCACTAACAATAATCGAGTCCTCTCTATCACCTCTCTCAGCCACAGCTTTGCCGAGATGATGTATTATCTCTCTGGACGAGTAAGTCCTAGTGTGTTCTAATGACTCCGCTACTTCGGCTATGAATAGGTCGACTTTCCTGAACTCATCATCAGGAGCAAAAACATCATGCATCCTGTCAATGCGGTGTTTGTATAGCTCAGCATCATTAACTGTGGCGTTGCCCTTATAGTGGGCTCCTCCTAGAGCCTCATGGATGTCGTGGAATATGTTAGCGCCGGTGCTCACCAAGCAGTCTATAAGCTTTTTCCTGATTAGATAGGCGATTATTTTTCCCATGCCAGCGGGTACCATGGCGCCGCTCAGCCCCATTAAGATGGTGAATTCATTTTCCCTGAGCATATTAACCCATGCGTCCACCGCCTCGCCCAGCTTCCTACCTTGGAAACCAGTATCCTTCATCGCTTTTAGGAGCTCGCTTATACTTCTACGCCGCACGTCAACGGGTTCTGTGGGGTACGAGAGATACTCGCTCTTCTTGGCCATTATTTTAAGTTATTATGGATAGTATTTAAAATAATGATAGAAATAGACGGCTCCTACGGTGAGGGCGGCGGTCAGATAATGCGAACATCCCT
This sequence comes from Candidatus Hydrothermarchaeota archaeon, assembly GCA_964508205.1. Taxonomy (GTDB): domain Archaea; phylum Hydrothermarchaeota; class Hydrothermarchaeia; order Hydrothermarchaeales; family JALUUU01; genus CAYZUE01. The sequence goes on from CAZDSM010000019.1 coordinate 1,791, forward strand.
TGCTCTCGCCTCGTTGATAGACGAGGACTTAAGAATCGTTAATATCCGCTGCAAAAGGCCTAAACCCGGCTTGGCCCAGCAGCACTTGGCCAGTGTGAGAGCGATTCAGGAGATAACCCAGGCCAAAGTAGAGGGCGCTCACCTTGGTTCGATGGAGCTTATCTTTCGCCCTGGAGAGATAAAACCCGGGAGGTATAAAATAGACATAGGTACCGCCGGGAGCATCTCCATGGTTTTGCAGACGCTGCTACCAACATGTCTGTTTACGGGGCAGCCCGTAGAGCTGGTAATACGGGGCGGAACAAATGTGAAGTGGTCTCCGTCAGTGGATTACCTCATGCATGTTTTCCTGCCCATTATAGGGGAAATGGGAGTAAAAGGAAAGATAGAGATTCAACGCAGAGGCTACTATCCCAGGGGAGGCGGCATTGTCAAAGCAATTATTCATCCCATCGTACATCTGAGGGAGCTGAATCTCTTGGAGAGGGGGGCTGTAGTCGGGATCAAAGGCATCGCTCATTCCTCTAATCTGCAGTGCCACATCGTCGAGAGGATGGCAAAGGCTGCGAAGAACAAATTAAATTACTCCTGCAACATCGAGCTGGAGTGCGGGAAGGGGTTTTCCACCGGCACAGGTATCGTGCTGTGGGCTGTAGGCGAAAACTCCCTACTGGGTTCAGGCTTCCTCGGTGAAATCGGCAAGAAAGCTGAAAAAGTCGGTGAGGAGGCCTCAGCGAAACTGATAGCTGAACTCAAGACTAACGCTCCCCTGGACAGCCATATGAGCGACCAGGTGATACCCTACCTCGCCCTTGCCGAGGGAACATCCCGGGTCCGTGTAGCCGAGCTCACCAACCACCTAACTACCAACATCTATGTGGTAGAAAAAATCCTGGGGTTAAAATTCGAAATCACGGATGAATACATAATCAGCGTCAAGGGCATTGGCTTGAGGAACGAATAATAGGGATTTATCCTGCTTCTGAGGCGGCCCTGTGGTTTATGAGTTCTTTTTTCAGGTCATCGACGCCTCTTTTCTCAGTGGCGGAGCAGAGAAATCCCTTTAAGTTTTTAGTTTTTAAGAATTTTTTACCATGGTTCTCTCCAAATAAGTCGATTTTGTTGACCAAAGGTATGACCGGTAAGTTGAAGTTTGCGGATATTTCCTGGAAGACGTTGAGCTGCTCTTTTGCGGTGTAACCGCACGTTTCAGAGGGGTCGAAGATGTAGAGCACGACATCCGCAAGATGGCGAAGCGCTAGTACCGACTGTCTCTCGATGGGGTTTCTATCCTCCAGGGGCCTATCAAGGAGCCCAGGGGTATCGATGATTTGGTAGCGCAAGTGCCTCTCCTCGAAGTAGCCGAGGAGTATGCTCTGAGTCGTGAATGGATAGCTCTCCACCCTGGGTTCCGCACCGGTCATAGCGCGCAGCAGGGACGATTTTCCGACGTTGGGCAGACCGGCGATTACGATGGTAAAGGCGTCTTGTATATCAGGAAATTCTAGGAGCCTCTTTCTGCCCTTAGCTAGAAAATCCAACTCCCCACGAATCTGCCTTAATACCGCCTTCACCCGGCCGTAGTACACCCTTCTCAGCTGATAGGCCTTCTCCTTCTCCATCCTCTTCCGGAGTTTCTTCTGGTAAATCTTCTCCAGCTTCTCTAGGGCTACATCGCTCCGTTTCAGCGTTGCTAACGCTTTTTTAAGCCCGTCAATGTCTATCGAGACGCCTATCAGTTCACGATAAAAAGAAGGTAGCTCGTCCAGGTTGGGCCAGCTCCTTGCGACCTTATTGAGGTGCTTTCTAACCGTTTTGGAGACGAACTTTACCTTTTCTTCTGGCCTCTTCTTCGATGCCCGGCCGAAGGCGACATCCACGAGATCCTCATAGCTTAAAACGTAGCATATGCCTTTAAAATCCATAATAAATAGAATTTGGGTTCGAGGAAAGAACAAAAGTTTCGCTTTTGCTTATATTTGAGCTGCTTTTACACAGGTCAAACAGAGCGACTACGACCCGATCATCCCGTGCCTCAGATTCTCCCTGTAGTTTAACAGCGCATTCCTTGGATAAATAATTTATGGTCATTTTAATTTTTCACACCTTTTTTCTCAGAAAGGCCGTCACAGAATTTATATTTGCCGCTAACTATATAGATGGTGCGATTGGTTTTTTAATGCTACGTGGGGCTTAAATGAAAAAAGCAATCGATGGGATAAAAAAGGGTACCTTCGATTCAATTTCAAAGGTTGGCATGATTTCCAGGGAGACGATGGAGAAGATTCTCCCCAGTGCGGTCCTGGATAAATCAGTTGTTTTTAAAGGTTTTTACGATATAACGAGGAATCTGGAATCCCTAACCGAGGAAGAGCAGAGCGCTGAAGGAACCCGATACTTTCTGAAAAAAGGCGGCGGTCAGGTAATCGACCTCGCAACCACTCCTCTCACTGGTTTGCCGATAACCCTCTGGGCCGCCATGGTCGCTGATGGCTGCTCAGTAGCTTCATGGACCTTGAAGACGGCTTCGGTGGGCGTTGAAGACGATTTAATAATCAAAAAAGCCCTGTCTAGGTCAGCCGATGGAATCGATCAAATAGGGATCTTTACCCGGGATATCAACGCTTTTTTCGACACTCCGAGCAAGGAGGTGGCGAAGAAGCTCACGGGCTCCGCCTCAGCTATCATGGAGTTCGTAGCCAAAAATTCAGCCAGCCTTGGGGAAGAGGCGTTGAGAAATTCCCAAGGGCTTTACAAACTATCTCTGAAAGTAATGGAGCAAGGCTCTAACAGGGAGTTTCAAAGGAAGCTGGTTGAGAAAACCACCTTGGTGATAGTTGATTTATCAAGGGAAACTGGGAGCATCGCTGAGGAGGTATCAACCTTTATTTTCTCCCCATCCAAAAAAAATTTCCTCAGCCTCACAGCTAAACTCGATAAAAGCTTCAAAAACTTCCTTGGGGCGACGTTAAGCATGTCTAGCAGCCTAATTCAGAACATATCAAAACCCATGCTTAGAGGTGGAAAAGAAGGAAAAGCTCTAGTGTCCATTATCAAAAAACTGCCCAGGGAAGGCCTGAATAAAATCAATGAAATAGGAAAGAGCTACGAAAAATAACCATCGCAGCATATTTCACGTGCTTCAGGTATTCTTCAATCATTTTAGGAAATGCACCGCCCTCAACGTAGCGCAATTCAAGCCTCTCGACCAATTTTTTAATGGCCTCGTCTCGAGCTACTACGCCTGCGTCCATTTCCTTTGCCAGGAGGAGCACGTCCAAGTCAGGGGTGCTGTCCAGGGTGCCGTAGCAAAGGACGTTGCGGTACTTTGCTCGGTAGAGTCGTTGATTATAAAACCAGTGGATTCCCGCTCAATTACCTCTTTTTTCTTGGTCATCATCCTTGATTTGGCGGCTGGCCCCCCCTATGTTGATTGTCACAAAAAATCATTTAAATTTATATATCTGATTTAATATAACATAAAAGCATGAGGCTGACCCCTGTCCAAAGGGAAGTCCTCCTGACGCTGGTAGACCTCTATCACATGTCGAAGGGGAAGACTGTGAAGGGCGAGTATATAGCAGGGAGTATTAACAAGAATCCTGGAACGATAAGGAATCAGATGCAGTCCCTCAGCTCTCTAGGCCTGGTGGAGGGAGTACCAGGACCAAAGGACGGCTACATACCGATGACAGAGGGGTACCAAATCCTGAACTTTATAAAGCTCGAAAAAGAGACTGAGGCACCTATAATCATAAGGGGCAAGCCTATCATGGTCCGCAACCAACTAGGCGGGTAAGATGGAGTACTCTGAACTCGTTAAGATATACAGCAGTTTAGAGGCTACTTCCAGCAGGCTTGAGAAGACGCGCATCCTTGCAGATTTCTTCTCCAGAACCCCAAAGGAACTCCTTGATATTATTCCTCCCCTGACTATGGGGAAAATCTTCCCTGATTGGTCCCCCCTGGAGCTCGGAGTTGGACCCGGAATTCTCTACGACTCGATGTGCTTTGTGACAGGTGTGACCAAGGATGAATTAAAAAGAGTTATAAGGGAGGAGGGAGACGCGGGGAAGGCGGTGGAGAAGCTCTTCTCAAAGAAAAGGCAGGCAACCCTTTTCTCCGAGAAGCTGACTGTGCGTAAAGTGTACGGTAACTTCTATAAAATCGCTAGAAAAAGCGGCGGGGGAACCCAGGGCAGAAAGAATAAGCTCCTGGCGGAGCTCCTAGGTGATGCCGCACCGGTGGAAGCGAGGTATTTGATAAGGACCATCCTCGGTGAGCTCAGAGCCGGCGTAGCCGAGGGTATCGTTCGGGACGCCCTTGCAAAGTCTTTTGATATTCCACCCCCTGTGGTGGAGAGGGCGTATATGCTCACAAACGACTTCGGGAAGGTAGCGGTTACCGCAATGGAGCAGGGCGAAAAAGGCCTGAAGCAGTTATCTGTT
>CAZDSM010000020.1:0-1622 GCA_964508205.1 Candidatus Hydrothermarchaeota archaeon
TAGAATGTTATTAGAGATGAAAGAAGTTAATATTGTTTTACATCCAAGATGGTGTGATTGTGATGGAAAAGACGCACTTGATAAATGGGTTTATCGAGATGAGCATATTTGTAATTGCAGTATACATGAAAGTCATTATCATTGCCCTGAATGCGGTGGTATAATACAGATAGATTGAAATACGTTGTTTTATGGCTTTATATGACCAAGGAAATCCGCGTTAAAATCCCTGAGCGCGAGGACTTCGATGAAGCATTGGTTAGCCTCATGAAGTTCTTCCTCGACACAGAGACCAAGGCCAAGATATATCTCTACCTCCGCAAAAAAGGCAGAAGTACGAGCCAGCAAATCGCTAAAGGCGCGAACCTATACCCGAGCTCAGTGCGCGAAGCCCTGGCTGAGATGACCAAGAGCGGCGTCGTAATCAGGGAAAAGCTCGAGATCGAGGGAGCGGGAAAGAACCCTTATGTCTACGAGGCGATATCACCCAAGGAACTCGCAAAGCTCAGAGTCAAGGGCATGGAGCAGCGCCTCAACGACCTCTTCAACCTCGACAAACACCTCCATGAGGGGGGGCGGGAGCTGAGCCACCCCTGCGTCCCCTTCAAGATAAAAATAGAGAGGACGAGGAAGAAAGAGGATAAATGAACCTCTGGTGGATATGGACCCTCATAGGCGCAAGACGATCCCAGAGGACGTTAAGAATAAGAACCCTCTTGATGTGATCGAGGAATTGCAGGAGAGTAATAAGTCCCTGGAAACACGGGTTATGAAGATGGAAACGCGCCTCGCATCTATGAACGCTTTTATCCAGGAGCTAAGAGACAACCCCACAGCGCTCAGGGAATTTAAGGCGCTGATAAAAGAAGATTAGTGCCCCACTTGATAGGTTGCAGGTATAAGTTTCAGTTCACTTATAGACGGAAGAATTGGTTAGAGACCTCGTGCCCTCCTGCATCAGATTCACCATGGAGCAGTCGGTACTGGAGTTTTTCGGGCTTGAAAGACGTATTTGGTGATGCCTTGAATAATCTGGATGTAATAGCAACGGACCAGAAGTTAGTTGAGAGGTTTCTAAAGAAGTTTGCCTCCAACAAGAACTACCGCCTACGACTGAAAGAAGCCTAATCTAGATCGTAATCCACAGGTACTTTGAGCCTCTTGGATTTCTTATAAGCCTGCTCGTCGGCTGTCAGGAAGTTGATACGATAGCCCAGGACTTTGCCGCCCTCAGGTTCTCTCCCTGTATTCGAAACAACTACCTCATCCTTGAGCTTCCACACATTATAATCTCCGTGGAGCTCACAGTCACCCTGCTTCGCCTCGGCCCCATCTTTGCCAAGGAGGCACTTCTTATCGTTATTCGCGATACATTTGCTGTCATTGTAGTTCCTGCACATGTCAGCATCTCTCGGATAGCTGGTGGTACTGAGTATATAAATTTATTTGGTATAAGATTAGAGAATTTACAATGGAGCTACAAAAACTAACTGATTAAGGGATAGTAATTATCGCCCTGGGCTAGCTCGTGTATCCAGGGAATTTTTTCATCACCCTAGGGCTTTTGGCTATTTAATACATACTTGGGAGGAGAACGATTGAAATTTTTATGCAATATAAAT
>CAZDSM010000021.1:0-6683 GCA_964508205.1 Candidatus Hydrothermarchaeota archaeon
ACACTATTTTTTTTAGAAAATAAGAGGCGATAGAAAAATGAGCGAGCTTCAATGGACTATAATCATAGGGGTTTTGAGCATGATCTTAGGTATGGCACTGAACATCGCCACAAAATCAGAAGTACAGAAGGAGGTGGTGGATTGAGGAAGTTCGGCAATACCGCAAATAAAATCCGGGCCATTCTCAGCGTCGTCGAAAGAGGGGAAGGCATCCGCGGTAGGGACATAGCCAGCAGACTGACAAGAAAGGGCTACAGGGTGAAAGAGGGGAACATCAACATGTTCATCTATTACAACATGCTCTACAAATACCTATCCCGCAAGAAAGTGGATGGGGTCAACCATTATTTCGTCCTGTAACGACGATAGTGGGGGGATTCTGGGAGGGAAAAGAGAGGCGAGCTGTGAATTTCTTGCAGAGAGAAATTCGAAATTATGAGCTAGATGTTCAAGGCTACGATGGAGCCCCATTGAAGCTTTACATAATGAACGCCCTGAAAAAAATCAGGTATTGAGAGATGCTCCACGTGATATTCGACGATCCGGAGTCCCACGAGGTCGTTAAAATGGCGGTAGACTCCGTGGGTTACAGGATAAATCAGCTAATGGGGGAGTGTTCAAGCTCCGGATAAAGAAGATCTGAGCAAATTGTCGACTATTTTTCGACCCACTTGTTCCTACCCTCCCACACCCGAAGGGTGAAGGGGAATTCCAGCTTCTCTTCCAGCTTTGCGTAGATGCTCTCGCAGAGGTTCTCACAGGACGGAAAGTCCATGAGCTCGTTCAAGGGGCGGTGGTCGTACTCCTTAAGCACTTCCCTGACCATAGCCTTCAAATCATGGAAGTCGATAACTATCCCCTCTTTTTTTTCTCCCTCTAGGGTTATCTCTATCTTATACGTATGCCCGTGTAGCTTGCCACAGCTCTTGTGCTTAGGCAAGTAGTGGGCGCTGTCTATATATTCAATTACTCCAACCTTCATCAAAGGGCCCCCCATAGCTTATGTGTCTGCGGAATTATCCGCACGTCATTAATTATATCGGCAACACTCTCCTGCAAATCCAAAATTCCGTTTATCAAGGGCTTTCCCATCGCCCGGCCGACGGGTGTTAGAGGTTGCAGAATCAAACAGGAAATATAATCCTTCACGTGTTCGACGTTCTCCAGTATCTCCTCCACATCAGTTCCTCCTTTAATCACGACTTTGCAGAAACAATCCCTATCCCCCTTACTCCTCAAAATCCTATAGCACTTTATTGTATCCTCTCTAATCTCCTCATAATTATCAGAACCCTTGAAGGCGTCCCTGAGTTTGAAATCCCCCGCAACGTATTTTATATTGCTCTTAACCTTCTCGGCCTTCTCCGGTAGCGTCATGTTCGTCTCCAAAAACAGAGGCGCATTTACCTCTAACGCCTTAATAAAATTCGCATGTAGCAAGGGCTCTCCCCCTGTTAAGGACACCGAGTGAACTTTGGCGTATTTCTCTATTACTCCCTCCATTTTCTCGTTATCCACTGGATTCTCCACTTGCATGAAATCCCTCTTGCCAGGCGTTACTTCGACCATGCATTTTTTACGAGTTTTTTTCGCCTCTTGGGTATCACAGTAATCACAATTTAAATTACATCCTTCAAATCTAACGAAGGCCTGCCTCACACCAACATAGGGCCCTTCGCCCTGCGCAGAGCAGAATATCTCCCTAATCCCCGCCTTCATCACCATCCCACCACTATCTTGTACTCCAGAGGGTCTCTTAGCGTGCTTAGCTGAAAGGCATCAATTCGCTCCCTGCAGGAGCCGCATACGCCGCAGGGCTTCTCACCACCCTTATAGCACGACCACGTATCTCCGAAGGGAACCCCTAACTTCTTGCCTAACCGCACTATCTCCGCCTTGGTCTTGCGCACGAATGGTGCAACTATCTTGATTTGAGCATCGTTGGCGAGTTTTGCCGTAATGTTTTGGCTTTGCACGTACTCCCATCGACAATCAGGGTAGATGGCCCTGTCGTTGTAATGGGCGGCGTAAAACACCTTCTTGGCGTCGATGCTTATTGCGTACCCGATGGCGATATTCAGCATAATTGCGTTCCTGTTGGGCACTACGGTCGCCTTTTGGCTCTCATGGCTGTAGTGCTCTTCCGGCACCGCTACACCTTCGCTGGTCAACGCAGAGCCCTTAAGGAGCTCCTGCACGTTTGTTAAATCTATGATTCTATGATTCACCTTCAATTTCCTGCAGGTCTTCTCTGCGAACTCCAGCTCCTTCCTGTGCCTCTGACCGTAATCAAAGCTCAGCACATAGGGCTCGTATCCCTCCTTTATCACCCAGTAAAGCAGGGTCGTTGAGTCTAACCCACCGGACATTACCACTATTCCCTTCATAGCTTACCGCTCCACTCCGCGAAAACATCGAAGGGGTGTATCGACTCCTGACTTACACACTTCACCTTGCAGTAGCTTCCCATATACATTGTCCTCAGCTCGTGGACGCACTTCCTCACCACGTCCTCGACGAACATAGGATTATCATGCAGTTTTTCAACGAGCTCCTTCTCCCCAGGGCGCTTCAGCGTTAATTTGACGGGTGTCGAGAAAGCTCCCTCACACACCTCTACGAGGTCTTCCGCGTTGACGTCTACCCCATTAGTCTCCAGTTCCAAGCTAATTATCGCCCGTTGGTTGTGACTCAGACCCCTTGTCAGCTCGATGCTGCAAGGGCATGAAATTGCGCCCACCACTTTAACCCCCACCATCGTCCGGAAATTGCTGGTATCATGGATACCGTAAAGCTCGTACACCTTTTTCCTGTAATCCCTCTTCGCCTTCAGCTCCACCACCGCGTTCCTCGCGTATTCATGACTCGCCAACTGCTGGATAGCTATCTTCTTGGCCAGGTTCTCTATGCCCATGGTCTCCTGGAGCAGGCTGAAGTTCTCCTCGATCTTCTCTATGAACCTGGACATGTGAACCCCCTTCTGCCCCTCCGGCAGATCCACGGACATCTTCATCTCCAAGATGGCGTCGTGTTCCCGTCCTGGACGCGTGATGGTTACGGGGTACTCGAGGTTTAAAATCCCTACTTTAGAGAGCTTTATCCGGTGCGTCGCCGCGTCGTTCTGAACATCCCTCATTTCACTCCTCCAGGGATCTGTCCCTTAATCTGCCATGCCTGCGGTCGATTTCATCCATTTGGTCGAGCATCTTGCGGATAGCTGTCCTGATTGCATCACTCTGATTGACGAACTTCTTCTCGCTGCCCACATGTTCCATCATGTCGTCGTAGAGTTCCCTGGGTACGTCCACGGTCATTTTGGGCAAAAGTATTCCTCCAATAATATCAAGCTATTATCGAGATAAGGGTGATGCCATATATAAATCTGCTGGAGAATCAGAAAATAATTGCCTCAGGGGCTCATATAGAATTAAACTCATATTATATTTAGCATTAGATTTTATAGCGTGATATAAAATAATTTCGACACATATATCTGCTCTGATTGTATATATCATGTCATTTTCGCAAGGGAAGAGATGAAACGAGTTCCTAGGGGATATTGGAAGAACAAAGAGAATAGGGTTGAGGGGATAAGATGGCTGGTTGAGAAAACTGGAAAGAAACCAAATGAGATCATATCAAGAGATTTCTATAAAAATAAATTATCAGGGGTTCTAAGTTATTATTCTGGTTCTCCTTTTAGGGCATTGAAAGATGCTGATTTTAATTTCAATTAAAAATCCACGTAATAGAAAAAAAAGTTTTTGGTCTTATCAACCGACAGATTCAACAACCGCAAAATCAACAGCCAAGAACTCATATCAACCCAGATTTTCAATGGTACCTTATAGTAACATGCTACTGTTTACTACTACCTATAGTATTACTAATATTAGTTCTATTATTAGATTAAACGCCTCAGGGCTCATAGGGTTCATCACTTTTCAGATCGCCCATCAATCATCATCGGCAAGAGATGGCTATTTTTTAACGTTTGAAATCTTCTTTATAGCGTCATAAAAGTCCTGCGCTGCTTCTCGAGGATTCACTGCATTACACATCCCTCGCCCAATTATCTCATAATCCGCTCCTGCTTTTAAGGCGCTCCCTATCTCTGCCCCCTGGACTTTGATTCCTGGAGAAATAATGATGAGGCCCCCAACTACCTTCCTTAGTTTTCTTATCCTTTCAGGCCTGGTAGCAGGAGCTACGATACCGTAGGCGTGCCTCTTTGCTAGGGCAGCTATCCTTAGCCCTTCCCTCTGCATAAACTCCTTCGCCCCCGGATGCGTCATCTCGGTAACGACGAATATCTCAGCTACTTCAGAGCAGGCTTTGATGACGTCCTCACCGAGGAAGCCTTGAACGATGACGTAATCCGCGCCTTTCGTCGCTGCGATTTCACAGATTTTCTCACTGATCCAGGGTATGTCAGCGACTTTGAAGTCAGCGATGAGGGGTTTCCCGAATTTTGTCAATTTCCTGAGGATGCCAAGGCCATTAGACAACACGAGAGGATAGCCCACTTTTATCGCATCAACGTACTCCACGACTTCTCCGCATACCGTGAGAGCCCTGCTTTCGTCTTCCACATCCAAGGCCAGAATCAACCGAGTCTTCTTTTCCATTTTCATTTTAACCTCTCCATAAACCCTGCCATGAGGAGGGGGAAGAGCACAGTGGCATCGCCCACGAGGGAGACGAGCTTAGCCTTTTCCCCGGCCTTCCCCCAGGATACTGCCTCCTCCAGTTTTGCGCCGCTCAGGCTCCCGGCTTCCTCCCTGTCCAGGGTAATCTGGATGCCGTAATCAATACCATCTCGAAGGGTATTAACCCCGAGGATGTAATGCTTCGATACCCCGCCGCCCAGGATAATGGCACCGGTTTTCCTCGCTTCGAATACCATGTCCGCTATCTCTTTCATGTCCTTAACAGCGTTGAGCACCATCTTATTCTCCTGGGAGAAGAAGAAGAGCTGCAGTCCCAGCATGGAATCCATCATGGCGGGGGAAAAAACTGGAACACCGCCCTCATATGCTACCCTCAGAAAGGAGCCTTCATCATCCAGGTGGGAGCCTATCTCCCAGAGGAGCTCCCTTATAGACAGGTTCAGCCTCTTATCCTCCCTGATTCCCGCGAAGATCTCTTGACACCTCCTCTCGAAGACCTCGAAGGCTTTTAACTCGATGTAGACATTGCCTATCCTGCCGATCTTCTTTTTTCTCAGCTCCACATCGTCGGCATCGAAGCGCCCCCCATAATGGCGGCAGCCGAAGGCCTCAATCATGTCATGCACCACGTTCGCCCCTGAAGCCACCACAGCGCTGACCATCTTCTTCTTTATCATATCTCTGATTACAGATCTAAGGCCAGAAGCAGTCAGAGGTCCAGCCATGCCTAGGAAGACCGTGACATCCCCTTGGAGCATTTCCTCTAGGACTCGCTGCGCATCTGCTAGGTTACCCGCTCCTAGAACGCCTGCTTTGCCGTATTCCTCGAGGAGTTCCCCTACCTTCATGTTTCCATGGAGGGATATTCCCTTTACCCGCTTCAACCTCGCTTGGTCTCCTGCCGTATTTTCTCCAATTCCAATTCCGGCGTGCTCCTCCTGGAATCTATTTCATCCAATTTTTTAAGCAGTTTTTCCCTGCCCCCTCAAAAGTCTTCTTGTTAATCTTCTTGCGGACAGCAGAAAATAAATGCTTCCTTCGTAGGTGAATGGGTCTCCCAGATTCTCGAAAACGAGGTTTTTCATTACCGTAAAATCATCCTCGCTGAGGTAGTGGGTCAGGTTGTGTTCACTGACATATACATTTCCCCGCACATTAGCTAAGGGAATCAAAACCACCGATAAGAATAAAAAAGGCAATTTCATCTATCTAAACTAACATTCATTAAACGCTTAAAAATTTTGCTCTGCGAAATTTTTTGATGTTTAAATACCCGGCGTAACTCAGTCTGGCTAGAGTGGGCGGCTGTAGACCGCTTAGTCGCTGGTTCAAATCCGGCCGCCGGGACTGCAATTCACGTCGAAAAAAAAAGCCGTCACCATGAAAATCGATGTCCCCTTTGTAAGAGCCTATCGGCTAATGCACCCCAGGCTAACAGTCCTCGTCACGAGCATAGGTAAGAAGGGCAAGCCGAATATCATAACCCTCGCCTGGACGATGCCGACCTCTTTTGCACCTCCTATGGTGGCGATAAGCGTTGCACCAGAGAGACATTCTCACGACCTCATTTCTGAGAGCAGGGAATTCGTGGTGAACATCCCGACGATGGAAATAGTCACGGAAACCCTTTTCTGCGGAAGAAACTCAGGCAGAAACTGCGATAAGTTCACGGAGACAGGACTAACGCAGATTCCGGCTAAAAAGGTTTGCCCACCCTTAGTCAAGGAATGCGTATTCCACTTAGAGTGCAAAGTGGTGAATGATGTTGAAACAGGGGACCATACAGTCTTCATAGGTGAAGTAGTGGCTGCCAGCGCGGAGCAAGGGGCCTTTAAAGATAAATTTAATATAGATAAAGTAAAGCCAATCTATCACGTAGGGGGGGACGATTTTCTAACCCTATATACCGGCACGCTTAACCGCTGAAGTGGTCTTCAGTACGCTAGTGTTTCTTCTACGTTGACCTTCTCGTTATCGTAAGAGCGTATTTCATAGATCCGACCGTCTACCCGG
>CAZDSM010000022.1:0-5120 GCA_964508205.1 Candidatus Hydrothermarchaeota archaeon
TCAGGCTCCTCGTGTGCACCGGAAGCCTTTCCCTATTCAACGCCCTGTGAAGCACTGCCCCGGCGGTAAGGCCGTCAGCATCATTATGGGTTATAACCCGGGGCGCCATTTTCTCATCGATTAACTCTCTGAATAAGCCGGCGGCTTCTCTAAACTCCTTTAGCAATGCGCTTACGCCATCGGAGGCCATATCAAGGCTCCCTTATCTGACCAGCAGTTTCGCCTTCGCCAGATCGTATTTCCAATCCGCAGGTATTCGCCCTTCCCTCGCGTAGTACTTGGTCAGCCTGTTTATCTTCGCCTCCACCAGCTGCATTCCGCGCTTAGCGGTCATGTCCTGGAGATTAGCGGTTCGATGTTTGTCCAGAGCTACAGACGTTCTGATTAGGTTCATCAAATCCTCTGGGAGCTCGGGGGCTATCTTATTCTCTTTGAGAATCTCCGTAATTCTCTTTTTGGTCATAAGCTTCGTGCTCGGGACGCCATACTGGTCCCTGAGGGTAACCCCGATTAGGCTCGGCGACGCCCCCTTTTTGCCCAGATTAATTATAACCTTTTTGATTTCATTCTCAGGCAGCTCCACCCATTTTGGGGTCTCTTTGCGATAAGGTCTGGTAGACTTGGATATGCCCCGCTTCCTCGAGTGCATCCTTGCCACTACAAAGCCTCCTTTAGGTAATCTATCAACTTTATCATGCTTACACTCCTGTGAGATATTCTTCTCTTCAATTCATAATCTTCGGCGAAAGTTACATTGTGTCCCGCAGGTATAAATATGGGGTCGTAGCCGAATCCCTTCGTGCCCATTGGGTTGTGGGAGATATTACCTATTACTATGCCTTTAAATATTTTTACCTCCTCACTAGCCTTATAAGTGACGACTGATTCGAACCTCGCCCCTCTATTCTCGACGCCCTCAAGGAGCTTCAGTATACCCTCGTTTCCTAACGTCTTCAACACATAGCTGGAGTACACCCCTGGGAAGCCCTTCAAGGTATCGATGAAAAGCCCGGCATCCTCGATGAACACCTTTTCCCTACCAATGTGCTTTACCGCTGCCATCACCACCTCCTCAAGGCTATCTCCTTGGATTTCATCGTAGCTCTCCTTCATCCACTCAAGCTTTAGTCCATGCTTCTCGAAGAGCTCCCCCGCTTCTCTGAACTTGTGCTCGTTGGAGGTGAGAAAATAATATTTCATCTTTGAAGGATTACATGAGGGGGGTTATTTATCCCTTTCCTTTTTCAAAAGAATTAAAATAGATTAACGAACACAGGAGGTAGTATGGTGTTGCTTGACTCTGAGCGAAAGCTGAAAATTGGCGAAGAGATGCCTGATTTCACTCTCAAGGGCGTTGATGGGGAGATGCATTCCCTGGAGGAGTTTAAAGGCGCGACGGCGGTGCTGATAATATTCATGTGCAATCACTGCCCCTACGTTAAAGCGAAGCTGGAGGTTATCAAGGGCCTTGCCGGGAAATATGCGGATAAGGGGCTCATCGTCATCGGCATAAATCCAAATGAAGCCGATAATTACCCAGAGGACAGCTACGAGAACATGGTCAGAGTCGCGAGGGAGAGGGAGTTCAACTTCCATTATCTGCACGACGATACCCAGGAGGTAGCTAAAGCTTATGGTGCAGTATGCACCCCTGATCCCTTTTTATTTGATGGAGATTTCAAGCTCGTGTATCACGGCCGCCTCGATAACGCTTTAAGCCCAGAGCAGGTTCCGACCCAGTACGACATGGACGAGGCCATTGAAGGAGTGCTCTCAGGCGAGAGGGTCGAAAAAGGATTCCTGCCTTCCATGGGGTGCTCTATAAAGTGGAAATAAAGAAGGACGTAGGTAGACGTATCTTTGGAGGATTATAAAAAGGTGTACAGGGAGGGTTAGGAAATAAATGAATCCCCGTAAAATCGGTGAGTTCAAAGAGCTAATAAGCAAGCTGCGAGGCATCACCGCCCTGGAGCACTACGAGGGCTCGCCCTTTGTGGTTTTAATTTCGACCATACTCTCCCAGCGAACCCGCGATGAGAACACCGTAAAAGCCTCTAACCAGCTCTTCGCTGCATATAATACCCCAGAGCAAATAGCCACAGCACCAATTGAGAAGATAGAGGGGCTGATTAAACCATCTGGTTTTTACAAGGTGAAAGCCATGCGGGTGAAAGAGGTATCGAGGATAATTACAGAAAGGTACAATGGCGAGGTTCCGAGCAGTCTCAGCGAGCTTCTTCAGCTGCCTGGAGTAGGCAGGAAAACAGCAAACTGCGTCCTCGTCTATGGGTTCAGGAAGAGGGCGATACCCGTCGATACCCATGTTCACCGCATCTCTAACCGTCTTGGATTAGTGAAGACTAAAACCCCGGAGAAGACTGAGGAAGAGCTTTGCAGAATCATTCCCGAGGAGTACTGGCTGGAGCTCAACGAGCTCTTCGTTAAATTTGGACAGCAGATATGCAGACCGATAAAGCCCATGTGCGGGGAATGCTCAGTTAAGGCTGAATGCGCTTCCTACAAGTAAGGTCTTGCTATCTCTCAGCGAAATACCTTCCCCTTCTCTCAATCACCCTTAGTCTCTGGAGGACTTCTTCGTGGCCTTTATAAATCTCTGAATACCCCTTCATGAAGCTATCCCAGCATTCCTTCTCGTATTTGAAGTGCGTTGAGTGCAAAGCCTTCTTAAATAGCAGCAGGTCAACGCCTTTGTCCTCAACGGCCTCGCTAACATCGCCCAAACCGAAGTCAATGAAGTAAATTCTGTCCCCGTGCAGAATCATGTTCGAAGTGGTTAAGTCGCCGTGGATGATGTGATTGGAGTGAAGCTTGCCGGCGCATCTGCCAATTTCAGCGCAGAGCACCCTCCGTTCATTCTTTGATATAGCGGAAAGGAGTTTTTTCACCTGCGTACCCTCTATAAAACCCATTTCAATTGTGCAAGACACGGTGTCAACATCGGTTATAGTAGGGGTTGCAACGCCAGCTCTACGTGCCAGGGAGATAAGCTTGGCCTCGCGCTTTGTCCGCCCCAGGCGAAGGAACTCGTCGAGCTCTTTTATGCGATAGTTCTTGGAGATGCGTTCCTTTCTGACCGTCCCGTCGTCTCGGTATATGTTGGCCTCCGCGCCCTTACCAATCATATCAGTCATTAACGCCACCCCACCTCAACCTCGTCCGTGCGATACCGCTGCACCACGGCGGTTTCTTCAATTTTATGGGTAATTCCTGACTGGTACATGAGGATGCCCAACCAGGCTATCATCGCTCCGTTATCGCCGAGGACATCCTTCCTAGGAACGTAAAAGCGTGCGCCGTGCTCCTGAGTCATTAGCGAGAGCATCTCCTGGAGGCGCGTGTTCGCCGCAACGCCTCCAACGAGCATTACTTCCTTTTTCTCCGCATGAGCCAGGGCGCGCTCAGTAACCTCGACGAGCATGGCGAAGACCGTCTCCTGGAGGCTCCTGCAAACATCCTCTATCCTATGGGTTTTCGAGGATTCAATAGCAGCTGTTAGGATGCCCGAAAAAGATAAGTCCATGCCTTTGACCACGTAGGGCAGGGGAAAGTACTCTCCATCCCTAGCAAGCCTCTCAACAACAGGTCCGCCGGGATTTCCCAAATTGGTAGCCCTAGCGAACTGATCGATGCAGTTACCAACGGCGATATCGAGGGTCTCGCCGAAGACGCGGTATCTCCCGGAGTCATAGGCGATTATCTGGGTGTTACCCCCTGATACATAGATGGTGACTGGGTCATGGGCCCCTGTTAAAAGGCGGCCGATCTCAATGTGGGATATGCAGTGATTAACGCCGATAATGGGTAAGTCGCGCATCAAGGCAAGGGTTCTGGCAGAGACGGCCGCTACGCGAAGGCACGGGCCTAAGCCAGGACCCCTGGAAAAGGATATTAAATCGACATCCTCTAGGTTGAGGCCGGAGTCGTTGAGGGCCTTCCCAATCGTCTCGCGCATGTTCTCGGCATGATGCTGCGCGGCCTCCCTGGGATGGATGCCGGCTGTAAGAGGGTGGTGCTTCACCACATTGGCCAAAATATCGCCTGACGAGGAAACAATACCGACGCCTAGGGTATCAGCTGTGCCCTCGATTCCTAGGCTGATGATTTCTCCTTCCATATAGTATAACCGCAGCTGCCACAGGCAAGTCTATCCTCATGCTCGGCCATGAATACGCCCTCCCCGCAGCGCTGGCAGGGGGTCTTCATTCTCTTAATTCCTTTTTCTGTGACCTCGTAGTACTTCCATTTTTTGTGTTTCTTGACTGATGTTTTTTCATTGGCTGATGTTTCTTTCTCAGGGGCTTTTTTCTCAGTCTTCCCCACTCTGAAGTTTTTGTCAATCAGGAATCTACTCTCCACCTCCCGAGCGCGGTCCTCAGATTTGTATACCCTGACAATCCCTATGCTCTCTCTGAGTCCGTACCTCGAGGTAAAAGAGTCCAGGATAACGGTTTCCTTCTTCGCGTTAAGGAGGGCGATTAGCTTCTTTCTTACCTCATGCCTCGAGGGGGTGGCAGCGTCGTGCTGGACCTTAAAACTCAGCTCCCGCCTGTTTAAGAGGTGGTTTTCTCTTTCCTTGATTATCTCAATTTTCATCAATGTGACCTTCTTAAATGGTAATCTTGCTCAGTAAGACCTTTAGTATTATCCCTGCATCGAGCTTGGTTTCCTCGTTCACATGTACGTAGACGATGCCCTCATCAGGCTGCCCATAGAGGATAACGGTGTCCCAATCTGCCTCGATTATGCACGGCAGCACCGCTAGATCTTCTTCGCCGTCCACTAGGATCGTGGTGCCGTTTTTCTCTATTGCTTCGTGGATTTTGTCCCACATATCTTTGGATATCATTCCAGGGGGATTCACGGCCTTTACGACAGTCCCTTCGAGTTCCGTGCCCTTCTCCTTCTCCCGCCTGGACTTGAGATCGACTATGGCCAGGTGAGGCTTGACGCCAACTGCGAGCATATTCCTGAGGGTAATGTCCCCGACAATTACGAGCTTCTTGTCCTTCAGCATGGACTTTATCTTCTTCGCAGGGGTTAATCCTTCGCCCGGGTAGAGCTCGCCGAAGGGCTTCTTGAAGACACCACTCAGCTCTGGT
>CAZDSM010000023.1:0-3968 GCA_964508205.1 Candidatus Hydrothermarchaeota archaeon
CAAGGTATAATACTGCTAGTTTGAAGAGTGAATCAGGTCTGCCCATATCAACTAATTAAAAATTCAATAATATTGCCCATTTACAAAGTCAACTATCTCGCTCACATCCCGTATCACATAATCGGCTTTTGAGCTGTCAACCGGTTCTCCCTCTTCCTGTATCAGTAAAGCCGTCTTTATACCCATCTTCTTCGCCCCGGCGATATCTCTCTCAGGCCAGTCACCCACCATGAGGGCTTCCATGGGTTTCATTTTGAGTCTATTCAATACTTCCCGAAATGGTTTATCAGTAGCCTTGGTCTCCCCGGTGTCCTCAAAGGTCACCACAGCGTCGAATAGATGGTGGAGCTTCAAGGAGCAAAGACGAGTCCATGCCTGCAATCGAGGAGCATCCGAGACAATCGCTAATTTGACGCCCATCTTCGAGAGCTTAGTCAGGGTAGGTATCACATGGGGGTAGGGCTCGAGGTAGGCAAGCTTGGTCTTCCGGTACACGGCGATAGCTGAGCCCAGGATCTTGTAATCGATCTCGCCGAGGACCGCCCGTAGGAAGTCATCGAAGATCTGCTGATACTCGATGCCCTTCTCATCGTAAATCTCATAGAGCTTTTCAGTCGCATCCTCCCTGCCCATCTCCAGCCCCGCGTCGATCATCGCATCGACAGCGCTCTCAACGCACATGCGCTTCATCTTACTGAAGTTTATCAGCGTGTTATCCAAATCGAAGAGAACTGCTTTAATCATTGTTAAAAGGACTTATTCCACTAGGTAGCGTACCATCTTCATAAGACATTACTTAATTGTTGCGCTTCCTTTCCCCTGATACCGGGGGGGAAATCATCGGACATCCCCCCTCAGGCTATTATTCCGCTTCTGCACCAGTCATCCATTATACGCTCAATATCCTGGCGATCGTATATCATTCCACTTATCAGCAGGAGATCTTCCCCCTCTAACTCCTTCTCCGACTTCTTCTTGGTTTTCTTCCTTGGCATAGTTTAGCACCTCACACGTAACCCCTGAACTCCTTCGTTACAAGCTCGCCCCGGAGGTGGTTCAGGAGCATCTGGTAGCCGACACCCGCGACTATTATGTTTCCATAGTCAATGGTTCTAGAGGCAAAGCGGTCCTCATGCTGACAGCTCTCCCTCTCGCGCCCCAGGTCAAGAGTCTTAAGCATATCCTCCTCAGTCTTAGCGCCCTTGGCGAAGACAGCATAGCCCCGCCCCTTGGCCCTTAGGTCAATGTAATCAGCGCCTGAGTCGTAGACGAGCTTCCGGGTCTTGCCGTCATCGGTGGCGATGATTATGAGGTCGTAGTCTGCGAGTTCCTTCTCATCTTCAATATACTTGGACATGGCTTTGAAGGCGTATCTCTCAGCGAGGGCCGTGGCCTTGTTCTTGCCAACGTCCATGGCATCATAGTTGGAGTAGAGCAGGTTCTTGGCTTCGACGGTATCGCCATCGGCGAGGGTTACCTCTAGGCTGAAGGTGCTGTTCCTTATGCCGTGGGCTAGGAAGTGGCAGAACCAGCTCCCAATGCCCCCGCAACCCATGATTAATAGCTTCATGTTTCCCCCTCCTTATGCACGTGTTTTCCTTTCGCCCTCATCGCCGAATCCACCACAGCTCCAATGAACTTGAAACCTTCACAATCATTCTGAAACCTCCATTTGAAAATTAAAAAAAAATGGGCGGGGCAATTAGCCCGCCTGCAGCACCGGTGTTATCACCACCTCGCCGGCATCCTCAAGGCACTCAGCGGTTACCTCGCTCAGGGCAACGTACTGCCCATCCACGAAGACCCACTCGCCACTGGGGCGCTCCCCAATGGTCTCCGCAGCCTCAGCGGCGCAGAGCACCTGCTCCGTGTGCCCGGTCCTATCCAGTATCTTCAATTTCACGCATATCACCTCCTCTTAAGCTGCTCTCAATACGAGTTCATCGCGATGCCTCAGCGTCTCTACTCTAGCCTCAAGCTCGCCGTCGTTCATGAGAAGATACATCCTGGAGACCAGCTTGTCAAGGGAGGGCAGGGTCATGCCCCTCCAATGGTCGTCAACTATGCAAACATACCGGCCCTCAGGGTAGGTGTAGACCCTATGGTCATGCTTATCCAGGAAGTAGTTCCTCCTCTCCCCTTTCACCACGTAGCCCCGTAGCTCTCCCCTATGGTGCATACGATCCTCAGGACGGAAGGTGCCATCCTTCACCCTCTCAGGGTATTTCATAAGGGTCTCCTTGAGGAGCCTGCGGCTCTTCTTCTCCGCCCTCCTCTGCTCCTCCCGCGCAGCGTCGAATATCCTGATGACGTGCTCCCCCGGGAGGATGTCAATGAGCACCTGGTAAAGGTCGTAGATGTCCTCATAAAACGAGGAATACCCGCCATCTAGGAAATAACCACGCCCGACGAGCCGCTTAACCCTATGGATACCACCTGGAAGGTAGAACAGCTCATCATCTAAGGGCGATACCATGTGCCACTTTCTATTTACCCTTTCAAATCTAATATTAATGCTCAACTCCCTCCTCCTCCAGCCATTCACTACAACGAAGTCTGCGCCATCCTCCTTCAGCTCGGAAACATATCGCGGCGTCCTCCAAAGCTCCCTGAGGAACTCCCGGTACCCCTGCTTATCATGTTCCAGGGCCTTCTCCATGGCATAGATAAAATCAGTGCTCCGGACCCGCACCCCTTCAAGATACCGGATTAGGCACTTGTTTCTTAGCTGAATGCGCAGCTTCGCCGTGTACCTGCCGAGCCAGAGGGTGTACACGCCCTCGGCACGCAGCTCCTCGACCCCGTGGAAAAAACCAATCGTCACATACTCCTGGGCTGCAGGCCCCGGATTATCGTTGGGCCCATGGAATGGACAATCATAATTCCCCAGTGGGATAATATATTCCCACAGCTTTATACCTACGATGCCGAACTTAAGATCACCAATGCGAATGTAATTATCATACACCCTCACCTCTTCCAGGCCGTTGCCGGAGGCATCATTAACACCCCTTAACCAGGCCTTCGCCTCCTCCGAATCGTAGGCAAGCTGGGTGCCCCCCGTCCTCTCACACCTCTGGATTAGGGATAAAAACTCCCTGTAGGTTAGGGTTATTTTATTATCCTCAAGATACAGATTTTCATCATAATCACGCCAATAGTTCCCAAAATCTAGGGGCAGTTTGCTCCAGTACCGCCGTATATCCTTTATCACTCCCTCGCTCATCTCATCGAAGAGGAGCAATACACCCCGGTACAGGTACCTGCCCTCGTCCATGTAATCGTAAACCCGGTGGTAGCCGGGGTAGTGCACCGCCAACCTACGGTCGTTCCATAGCACGATTCGCTTATTATCCCTCTCCCAGACCTTCACAATCTGAAGGATCAGGTTATCATCGCCCCCGCCCTTCGTCTCATCCACTACAATGGGCTTCTTCATGCCCCCCCACAGGGTCCTGAGCTTCTCGGGTCTCGCTTTAATACCGTGCAGCCTAAGGAACACCTGAAGGTCCTCAACACTTTCCATTCCCGCCATTTTATCCTCGCCTCAAATTGATGGGCAGAGCTCCTCGGAGGTTGGACGCTCGCGAAAAAAAACCCGCCCTCATATTATACTTGCCTTATAATATACCCCCCGATATATAACCCTTTTGCTTAAGTGTTCCAAATACAACAAAGTATAAATACTTCAGGCAACCCAGAACTCTTATATAAGCAGAGCTAAAAGTCCTGGTCATGGGAGGCCTGAAGATAGTCTGTCACATCGTGCCAGTAGGTTTCGCTGCTGGAAAGCTCATCGAGGGTGTGAAGCAGTTCTCGGTGCACAAGGTCGTGGTAGTTGCATCGGGGGAGGATGAGCGGGTTAAGAAAGCTGTGAAGGAGGTGGAGAAGGCCTTCAAGAGCTATGCAGAGGTGGAGAAGAGAAGCGTTGATTTTGAGGACGTATTCCAGGCAGCCTTGGATTTCAT
>CAZDSM010000024.1:0-4124 GCA_964508205.1 Candidatus Hydrothermarchaeota archaeon
GGAGAGATATTTAAGCTCCTCGTAAAAATCCACGGTATCCCCTGCCAGGGCTACCTTATCCTTCGCGGTTTTGAGGGCAACCGATACCCTTGGCTGGGAAATTCCCAACTGTCTGCTTATCTCCTCTTGGCTGTATCCCAGGATATCGTACCTGAGCACCTCTGCCTGCCTAGCTGTGAGCACTCCTACACTGTCGCTGACCTTTTTGCTAGTCATAATAGGTAATTATTATAAAACTGGGATATAAATGCTTTTCCATCCAAATATTTATATATTAATTATTTGTAATTACCAGGATAGAGATAATAAAATTCTATTATAGGAGGTAAAGAAATGGCTAGATTATTCTCAGACGCCTATGAGGAGGAAATAACCAAGAAAGATATCGCAGAGCTGAAGAAAAAAGATAAAGCAGGTCTAATAGTGGACGACGTTCCAGGGGGAACGGACGTGAGTATACCGATACGCGTCGACTACATGAGCGGCGACTATCACAAAGCCTTCGATCTACTTAGGAGCAAGAAGATACCTGTCAAGTACAAGACGGTAATGACAGTGCCGCCTTTCCACGCAACTATCCATATATTCCCTAGCTTCGGCGTACAGGCCATGCAGCTCTTGGCCAAGAACAAGATAAACATGTACAAGGCAAAGCCTGTCTTCTAAAAGGGCTTTCCCCTTCTTTTTTATTTTAAAAATCCAGCATTGCGATTAGTTATACTTCATTCTAAGTAACGGTGCATGACTTTTTTATTATTTTGAAATATCTTTTTTTATATAATATTTGAAACGGTAAATTGACGTTTTCAGGCATGGTGCGTCAGCAGCCTTGCAAGCATAGAAAGAAGGAGTATTGCAACTTCAGTGGAAGGCCATGTTTCGGCGCTAAACGCGATGAGGAAACTGAGGCGTACAAGGTCGATTTCTGGGCTGAGTGCACATGTCCTCAGTACGAGGCATCCGAAGATGTGGCAGCGTTAATTCAGAAGGAGCCGTCTCAGTTGTCGAAGGAGAGAGGAGATATTGTGATAAGGATCTTCGGTCCCATGGAAGCAGGAGAGCAGTGCAGTGATGATTGCGTGGTGGAGACCGTTGATTTGCAGGCTGATATTCTGCAGAGATTCTTCAACCGGAGATACGGCGATAAAGTCAGAGTTGAGGGCATAGACATAACTTCAGAGATTGTAGGGAATTATCCGGCGGTGGGGGAGTATGTTAAAAAAGGTGTCTCCCACGTGGTGATGATAAACGACGAAGTAAAATTCTCGGGTGGCGTGGACCTCGGGGCCCTTAAGCAGGAGATAAGAAAGCTAGGGGTGCGGGAAATTAAGCCATAGTTTCGAACTCATCCATAAAGTTGAGGAGGGCTTCCAGGGCGTTCCTGGCCTTGAGGCATGGATAAGTCTTGAGCAATAGCTGGCTTGTTTCATTTCTCAGGTTTTCAAGTTCCTCTACTACCGTGTTTTTATCAGAGGTGTTTTCAAGGGCGTTGAGTTTCTTCTTTGATTCTAGGAGGTAGGAGTTTACCTCTTTTATCGTAGGCTCCTCCACAGCGGTCAAATATTTCTTAACCGCGTTACAGGCTTCGAGGATTCCCTGCTTCTCCTCCTCGGCAAATTTTCTGTAATCCTCCAGGTTGACACCATTAAAAACATCTATAGGCTTGATTTCGCCCCTTAACACATTACTTATTTCCTCCTTACTTCCATTCGAGGCTTCGATTATGCGCAGTGCCAAACCTACCTCTGAGGTAAGCTGTTGGGCGGAGACTTCAAGGGCTTGGATGAGATTCTCAATGTGCTCTAGGGTCTCGTTCATCACCTCCGGGGAACTCCCGTGTTTTTTGCTAATCGCGAAGAGGTTGCCGATAAAATTAGCTAAGTCAATGCTCTTGAACTCGAAGATGTAAGGAATGCTTAGGGTGCTGAGAGCGATTCCATCTTTAACCCTGATGGGGCCTAGGGGAAGGATAATTTTCTTGTAATCTTCGGTCTCCAGTAGGGGGGCGCAGGGATACGCCATGAGCATGTCGTTGAAGCTGATGATGGGCAAAAAAGAGAATTTTTCATAGGCGCTGTATATTATCCTTGAGGCTGCCTTAAGTTCCTCGGCCACCTCCAGCAAGGCTCCGTTCTCTTTGGGACGGGAGGTTATAATAAACACCCCCGGCTGAATCCCGATTTCAAGGCAGTGATTAATGAGCTTCATCGCTTTATCAACGTACTCCTCTTCCCTCCCACGAGGGGTTTTCTTGAAGTACTTTATCTTCTCAGGCAGGAGACTCTCAACTCCTATCTGTAGCTTGACGAAGTTAGATGCCCTTAACATCTTCAGCATTCCCTTGCCCTTGACCGAGTCAACCCTAACCATTGCGCCGAATTGAAAATCCCTGTTCAGACCATGATCCTGTATGAGGCTGCAGAGCTCCTTGATCCATTTAGGGTTCTGGAGAAACTGGTCGTCCTCAAAGGTTACCTGGGTAATCCCGCGCTTCTTCGCTTCTTCTAGCCACTGGATAATTCTTGATGGAGATAGGCGGCGCCCGAAGGACGATGAAATTCCACAGTAAGAGCACCGTCCCCAGTTACAGCCGCGCTGGGCGTAAAGGCTTATAGCACTATAGCCCTTGGCATCTACAATATCCCATGAGTAGTCCCGGATTAACTCGTTGAGTTCTTCTTCCGTTGGATAAGGCCGCGAAAGGCTTATGAAGGTCTTATAGGGTAGGTGATGGTCCTTTTCCCACTGCTTCTTCTCCGAGGTATAAAGCCTTTTATAATCTGGTTTTGCCCTCAACACTGGCCCCTCGTGGGTTTTCACAAAGACCCTGGAGACAGGCACATGTAGGGTGATTATCCCACCATTTACGCGGGTTTTCCTAGTAAAACTTGCTTTAACCAGGTTCTCCCCTACCTTCAGGGGTATGGGGCTCCTGTAGAATACCCTATCATCGAGGAGCAGTTTCAAATCCTCGCCAAAATAATCCCTTTCTCCATCCCTTAGCGCGAGGTCCTTCCCTGAGAAAGGCTCAAGGAGATTCTCCTCCTTTAGGCCCCTCAAATGCTCAAGAATCAGAGGGAGCACCAGCTCGCCTTCGCCTTCAACAACAATATCAATACCCAGGGCATTGATCAGCGCTTCAGCATTCCCGGTTACGCCCTGGCCACCAAGGAGGATGACGATTCTCGGGTCTGCCTTTTTCACTAGTATCGCTGCCCTCAAAGAGTCTTTCAGATCCAAGGTACTGAAAACCGAAATGACAACGGCATCGCAGCCCTTTTTCACCATCTTAATGAGCTCTTTCTTAGAAGTAGCGAACTCAACCTCGCTGCCCCTGTCTCTGAGCACCTGAAGGAAAGGCAGTATGGCGGGCGCTTCCCTTCGCCCGAACTTGTCGTAGTCGATATAGAAGATTAGTTTAGTCAAATAGCTATCAACCTCCAACGCTAACCATCATATTTTTTTACAGTATTTTCCTTAGAAATACCATTAGTTTTATAATGTAGTTTTACCCCTAAATAATAGTATGGTACGTGTACAAGAGAAGAAAATCGGTGATAAATACACGCAGCTCTGGATTCCGTTGCCTAAGAAGATTTGCGAGGCCATGCAGATAAGTAAGGGATCGGAGCTTAAAGTCTTTGTTGAAAGAGGGGATTTAATCCTAAGAAGAGTTTGTAATGTCCCGTTTAGTAACTATAGCAGAAAGTAACTTCAACCTATCAGGGGGCTGCTAAATCAAGCCGAGATGGTTACCTCCTCCAGGCACATCGAACATAATTTCGGATCAAAAGGGAGCTCGGAATAGATGAGTTTTGCATCGTAAACACCGCCGCAGTTGAAACACACTAGCATTGAATCCGGCATGGACCCTCAATCTACTCATATCACCGCTATATACCTTCCGGCTTAGACGCGCTTAAAGCGGCCTATCTTGGGCTCGTAGACATCTCCCTCACCCATCAGCTCCCTCAATACCCCCTCCAATCCCTTATCCTCAATTCCGCTCTCCTTCAGGAGGGTTATGTATTTAACTCCGTTCCCATCGTCCAGTTCCTCGATGAGATTGAGCAGAACAATCTTGGGGTCTTCTCCGACCACTTCCTCCTCTACCTCATGAATAC
>CAZDSM010000025.1:0-8374 GCA_964508205.1 Candidatus Hydrothermarchaeota archaeon
AACATACGACGATGCCATAAGATTCCTCCTGGGAAAAGAAAGGGCGAAGAAAACACCTGCCGAGTTAAAAGGGCTGATAAAAAAGAGCTATGCGGGAGCGTCCCAAGAGGATTATGTGGAATACTCCTACGAGGACGTTTAAATGGGGATTTTCATAGACACTGAGATATGGTCCTTTGCCCAGAAGAAACCAGTGAAAAGTAAGTTCAACGACGGATACGAAAAAGCCCTTAAAATGCACTCTAAATCACAGGATTTCCTCCTCCAAAATATAGATAAAGAGATCCTTATGAGCTATCATCAAATCGCCAAGATTTACCATGTTCTAGGCTATAGGGGTTTTAGACTTCCAATGGAATTCACCCTTAAATACGTACGCAGCCTGCTTCAGGCGGAGAATATTATAAAATACGAGGTTACCCGCGAGCACATCGAAGATGCCATAGATGCGAGCAAAAGGAGTGGAATCCATATCTGGGATTTCCTATGCGTTCTCCCGGTTTCGCAAGACCTTGACATCATCTACACCTGCGACCAACATTTCCTCCACGACGAATTCAAAAAGCTCAACGCGGAAATAATAAACCCCATAGATGAATGGATGAGGATATGATGAGCGAATTAACCCTACTGCAGCTCCAGGTGGTGGACTTTTTTAACCCCAATGAGTCATCAGCTCTGGATTATTTCTTTATCTTCATGAGCTTCTTCGGCGACTGGAAGATCCTTGGAGGGCTGAGCTTCCTCGCGCTCCTTAAGGACAAAAACTTAGGAAGACGTCTTCTCCTTCTACTTATCGTTACAGGAGCCCTGCTCCTCCCCCTGAAGACCTTCGTATGGGAGGACAGGCCCTACCTGGTGAGCGAGAACATCCGGGGGATAGGCGAGCCTGGATCTACGAGCTCTTTACCCAGCGGCCACGCCACCTTCGCCTTCGCATACGCCACGGTGCTCGGCAACGTTTACAGTAGGCGCAGGTATTTCTATGCCTTCGCCTTCCTCATCGTCTTTTCTAGAGTTTACCTTGGGCAGCACTATCCCAGCGATGTGATTTTCGGTGCTGTGCTCGGCATGGTTTCAGGCTATTCGACAAATTATTTATACTCAAAAAAAGAGGTTTTCCCATGGAACCGTTAGAAGCCACACGCGCGATTATAGGCCTGGCGCTGGTGCTGTTTCTGCCGGGTTTTGCATTAACCATGGCCCTGTGGCCCAGGAGCAAGAAAGAGGTACGGGTTGAGGTGATATTGAAGTTGAAGAAGAAAGGGATTAAAGAGGCTTCGATAGTGGGAAACGGGGAGCAGGCGGAAGACCTAATCCTTGCTATGAAGGAGAACGGCATATCCGTTGAGGTTAATCCCAACGAAGAAAAGAAAAAAAACGCGTGTATAGTGGTGGGTACTTTAGAGGAGGAGCACCATGTGCCAGAAGCGGAACTGATTATCGATATGGGAAATGCGGTAGAGGGAGCGGTTAAAGTCGAGGACACCATAGATGGTATAGAGAGAGCAGCCCTGAGCTTCGGGCTGAGCGTCGCCCTAGTGCCCATACTGGGAATCATACTGGACAAGACCCCTTATGGAATAAGGATGGCGAGCATCCTCGCTTCCTTAATCCTCGTCATTGCCTTGTTTTTAGGGGTGTACTACTACAGGAGGAAGAGCTTCGAGATGCCCATAAGTTATTCTTTTTAAAATGGATTATAAGCAGGTGATACTGGTTAGGACAAATCTCAAGATGGGGCGTGGTAAAGCTTGTGCCCAGGTAGCTCATGCTTCCCTCGGCAGCGCCGAGGTGGCGAATAAAGTTGCGCCGAAGTGGCATAAGGCTTGGAAGGCGGAAGGACAGAAAAAGGTGGTGCTAAGGGCATCCGGGGAGGATGAGATTCTTCACTTCTACAACCATGCAAAAAAGGTCGGGCTGCCGTGCTACCTCGTGAAGGACGCAGGGCTTACGGAGCTTCCTCCAGGCACCATGACAACCTTAGGGATAGGCCCGGCACCCAATGAACTAGTGGACAAAGTAACTGGGGAGCTGAAGCTTTTAAGCTGAAAATGAAGAGCCCCTATGAACTGGATGAATTTTTGGGCCTCGAGTGTTTTATGAGCTCCACACCTGGAACCGGCGGAAGGCTTAGGTCCCAGATAGAGGATTTTATCGTCGACGAGCTCTGCCTTAATTATCCGAGGGAGAAATCAGGGGATGATTACACTCACTTCACCCTGGAGAAGGTAAATTTAGACACCATCGCCACGGTAAGAGCAATAGCCAGGGCCCTGGGGGCATCGTCCAAACGCTTCGGCTACGCTGGGAACAAGGACAGAAGGGCTCTGACGAGACAGCGGATATCATGTTGGCGAATCGAGGCAGAGGAGCTTAAGAAAATCCGCATCCCAGGGATTATCCTTTCGAACTTCATAAAAGCTGGGGAGCGAATTTCCATGGGGGATTTAAAGGGCAACAATTTCAAAATAGTCACCAGAGGCATCGAGACTGATGCAATGGAACTCGAGGAGCTGCTGAGGGAAACACAGGAGCAGCTCTCCCTCCGCGGGATACCCAACTACTTCGGTTACCAGCGCTTCGGCACAATAAGGCCTAACAACCACCTCGTGGGAAGGGAGTTAATTAGAGGAGACCTGGAAGGGGCTGTTAGAGAATATCTCTGTAACCCCTCGCCGATGGAGAAGGAGGACGCTCGGGAAGCGAGGCGATATCTGGGAGACACTATGAACTATAAGGGTGCTTTGAAAAGATTTCCCAGAAGGCTGAACTACGAGAGAGCCGTACTCCACCACATCCACAAGGACTCCCGGGACTTCGCAGGAGCCCTGAGGCGGCTGCCCAGGAAGCTTACGCTGATATTCGCCCACAGCTACCAGAGCTACCTCTTCAACAAGGTGCTCAGCAATCTGTTAAAAGGCGGAGAAAGCCTCACGTCGAGAAAAATCTCCCTCTTAGGATACCGGAGTACCCACAGCCAGGGTAAAATCGGTGAAATGGAAAAGTGTGTTCTAAAGGAGGAAGGAGTCCGACTGAAGGATTTCTGGATAAAGAGCATGCCTGAACTGAGCTCCAGGGGCTCCATGAGGAACGCGTGCATCCGAACTGATGTAAAGCTGAAAACATGCGAGGACGAGCTGAACCCTGGGAAGCGTGGTTTCGTTGCTGAATTTACCCTTCCCAAGGGAAGCTATGCCACTGTGGTCATGAGGGAGTTCCTTAAGGCTGAGCCATTAAACTATTAATCTCCCTCTCTAGGGCGTCTATTGGGTCCTCCATTGCCCCCCGCAGTTTTTTTGCCCTCCTCCTCAGGCCTTCTTTTCTTTCAACCGTCTCTTCAAGGATGGCAGGTATATCCCCCAGGTTTGGGGCATGGGTCATCAGCTTTTTCTCAATCAGGAACTCGTCCACGCCCAGGAGTTCCTGGGGGTAATAGGATACTGTGGGCGTGCCGAGGAGGGCGCTCTCCCTGTTCATCGTCCCCCCACCGCCGATAAAGGCGGCAGCGTGGTATATCAGACTACAAGAGTCCCGGGTCCTAGGTATGGAGGCGTTCTTATAACTCTCCCCGCTCCTCGGCAGGATTAGAACCCTATAGCTACGCGACACGGAGTCGATTACTCCTTGGATAATCTCTTCTCCTTTGAAATACGCCGCAAAGCGGGGTCCGGGTCTAAGGAGGACATAATCATCCTTTATAATGCGTCTGCCGGGGTTGAAATTCCGAATATGTGCCAGTTCACATAGGCCGTTGAAGCTGACTATTTTATCCTTCTCAGCTCCCTGCTGCAGGAGGCGGAGGTCATCTAGCGCGCGAGGAACCAGCACCCTTGAGCACAGGGCGAGGGTTAATCTGTTCTGGTGCTCCGCATACTCGTTGTCCACCACCTGGATACATGGCAGGTCAAGGCCAAAAGCTACCCTCGGGAGCTCCACGGATTGTTTAGCTACACATATCTCCACTTGCTGTTTTGAAAGAATTTTCGCGAGGTTGAGGATTCGCCTGGCGCTTTGAGCCAGTTTTTCCTTTGGTTCCCGCCCGCCATGTTTTCCCACCAGAGTGTAATCTATTCCCTTGGCCTCTAAGATTTTCGTCAGACTGCCGAATTCCCGGGTGGTGACGAAGGCATGGCTTTTTTTTATGATACCCTCGAAGAAAAGAGCGTGAGGCAGATTGGTTATGTCAATCCAAATCACATCCAAACCTCCAGAGCAACGGCTATTGAGGCGAAGAAGGCCTCTATTGACCATGTCCAATGAACTATATCTTTTTCTCCCATGGGCCTAATCCTCAGCAAAAGCCTAGGCAGAGATAGGTTTCCGCCCATCGGGGCATAAAGCTTTCCGTTTTTTATCATTGTTGGAGCCTGAGAATGTCTAGACATTAGGCCGACGGACAGAAATTTCAGTCCTGCATCAAGGGCGTAGGGGAGGAATATTATTATTCCTGAGAGGTAGAGTTCGCCGTATAAGATGGCGGTGAAAAGGGCTGCGCCAATTATCAGGGTCCCCACATCACCCGGAAAAACCCTCGCAGGGAACTTGTTGTAGTACAGGAAGGCAAGAAGCGCCGCAGCCATGGTAGAGGCAATGATAAAGCTTGTATCAGCTTTGTTCATGTATGCAATCGCAGCTACTCCCAAAGAGGCTATCGCGCCTGTGCCTATCTCAAGGCCGTTGAAGCCCGCGAGCATGTTGGTGAAGTTGCATGCAATCATGAAGAGAAAGGGTAGTAACAGGAGGAAGGCAAGGCCGTGGTAGCCAGAGGGCCATAGATAAAGAGGGTAGGATAGGCCGATGAAGGTGAGGCCGATGATTTTCTCAGTAGGGGTCAGGGGCTTGTAATGGTCCAAGATCCCCAGCAATCCGGTCGCCATGGTAATAGCTAGGGCAAACAGGAGCACTACTTCGCCGATGAAGAAGTAGGTAGCAGCCAAGGAGATGCTGATGGCAGCGAGGATCGATGCTCCCACCATCTCAGGTATCTCCGGCTTCTCCTCTTTGTGCAGGTCCATGCCGACGATGTTCCTATTTCTGAAATTCCTCAATATAACTGGGGTGAGAAGCAAAGTTATTATAAAAGCGAGAATTGGAAAAATGCCAAGGAACATAAAGACTGACTATTCCCCAGGGATACAAAAACCTTACTCCAGCTCGAATAGATATGCGCTGTTGTCGCTGCTCCCGATTAGGAGGTATCTACCATCCCCTGAAAAGCTTATCCTGTTGACGTTGTCACCCACGTAATGTTTCCAGAGCAAGTCGCCCCTGATGCCAAAGAGATATAGGTTTTTGTCCCATGAACCGACGGCTACCAGGTCCCCCTTGGGTGAAATCGCAGCACCGTAATTGGAAAACCCTGTCTGTTGCTTCCACTGCAACTTCCCGTTCTTGAAGAGATAGACGTTTTTATCCTGGGTTACGGCTGCAACATAGCTGCCTTTAGAATCAGCAGCCACGCCGTAGATGTAGTCCTTCCTTCCAAGCTTCTTCTTCCATAAGAGCCCCCCATCTAGGTTTAACTCGTAGATGATGGCGTTATCATCCCCCGCGATTATCCGGTTATCCGCGAAGACGGCGTCCCAGGCTCCCCAGGCGCTCTTTTCAAGGGCGTACTCCCATAGGATGTACCCGTTCTTGAGCAGGATGACCTTTCCAGTATAAGAGGCAACAGCGATGCTACCGTCCTCAGTAATATCGATACCCCTGGCAAGGCCTGGTATAGATAAATTCCATAACTCGCGCCCGTTTTTATCGAGGATGTGCAGGGTTGTTTCATCGTAGGTGTAGCTCAGCACCGCGATGGTAGCAGTGTTGGATGTCATGGCGACATCATGTATCCCACCCTTTGCCTTGAACTCCCAAAGCGGCTCTCCTTTTTTATTAAGGAAATATACGTGGTCATCCCAAGACCCAAGGGCTGCATATTCCCCGTTGTCGGATAAAGCAACGCCGTAGACGTTGTCCATGGTCGTGTAATTCCATAGGGCCCTGGGCTGGAGGGAGATGGGTTTCTGCTGCTTCTGTTCACTAGGGGGTTGTACAGGGGGCTTAGTAGGTGCCGTAGTAGGTGCCGTAGTAGGTGCCGTGGAGTCAGCCTTTGGATCTGCCACCGGTTGCTGGAGGCAACCGATGAGGAGGAGCGGTATTATTAATAAACCTGCTTTCATCACTCTGCCTCTTTTTCTCCAGTCCCAATAAAAAGGTAGAGGAGGGACAGGAAGAAAATAAAACTCGTCAGCTGAAGCCCTACCTCGACGAGGATAAAGGAGTGGGTCAGGGCTACCGCGTAGAGGGCGAGCTGGGTTTTGCTCTTCGCCGCCCTATAAGTCGCCCCCAAGTACAAGCCCAGGAGGACTGCCGTAAGGGCGATCCCCAAGAGTCCGAAGTCCAGCATCCCGGGTCCGAGGAGGGTGGAGGTTATGATATGAGGCGTTGAGTAGTCTAATACCTCCATACTCACTATCTCCTGGCTCACGCTGAATAGGGCATTTCCTTTGAGGTAGCCAAAGGGCATGCTCATATCAACTATATTGGAGAAAACCCCGAAGGTAAAGCCTGCCCTGTAGAACATGTAAAGCAACGGCGATATCTGCCAGGTGCCATAGGCCGTGGCGGCTATGAAATTGCTCAGGAACGTCAGGATAAGCAGCACAGACAGCGCAGCAAGGAGGGTTTCCTTCAGCAAAATTTTTTTAACGAGGAGGCCCGCGAGCACAGCAGAGGTAAGAACAGCCACCGCATCGGATTTAAAGCCGGATAGGACGCCGAGTACTGCGAGAAAAAATATCGCTGGAAGGGCTAGTTTCCTGGGGTAAACTACTATAGATAAAGCTGCTGCGACGGTTGCGAAGCCGTGAAACAAGGCCCTCGAAGGCGTTACAGCGGTGCTCTGTCTGAAGGAGGACTCAAGGATAGGAATCCCCTTAAGGAGTATTGTCAGGGAAAACAGCACCGCCAACAGCAGTGCTGCTGGCGTCAGTAATGAGAGATTATCCAGATTCTTGGAGATGTACCATAGAAGAGCGGCATAGCCCAGAGAAGCAGGTATTATAAGCATGAAGCTCATTGGGAATGCAAGCCTCAGCGTCAAGATAAGCAACAGGAAAATTGCAACAAGTATCGGTTTTTTAGTCATAATCCTTATTCTTCTCCCAATCAGGGCGGCGTAAATCAATAGGAGGATCCCGAGAAAAGTGATTAAATAGCTCATTGAACTTGGTGAACTCTGGAAAAAGCCCCTCGGAGCGAGCAAAAATCGCGCCGTGCTCGGAATCTCATAGGAGAGAGCGGCCAAGGCGATGAATAAGAGGTAAACTGCGGGCAACGCAACCCATGGGCTAAAAATCTCTCTCTGAAAACTCTTTATAAAGGATATCAACCTCATCTGCCATCCTCGACCAGCTGTACTTCTCTGCTGTTTTCCTGCCTTCTGATATTAAACGGTTTCTCAAAGCCTTGTCTTCCATGACTTTAATAATAGCGCCCGCTAGGGCGTTGACGTCTTCCCTCTCCACCAGCAGGCCATTTTGCTTGTTTGCGACTATCTCAGGAATGCCACCTACATTTGTAGCAACGACAGGTACGCCTGCCTGCATTGCCTCAAGGAGCACCAAGCCGAAACCCTCGTTTCTGGAAGGAAGTACAAAAATCGTGCTCTCGTTCAAAACTCCTCCAATATTGTCCACGTAGCCCATGAAGTGGACATTAATTTTCAATTCATCCGCCAGTTTCTCAAGGCCACGCCCCTCCTTTCCATTCCCAATGATAACGAGTTCGGCGTCCATGTGTTTTTTTTGCACTGTTTTAAAGGCCTTTATCAGGATGTCAGCACCCTTCTGTTTAACCAAACTGCCGATGAAGACCACACGCTTCCCAGGGGCATCCTCCTCTCCACCCATGCTCCCCGAAATGCCCCCATAGATTACTCTAACCTTCTTTTCTTCAACGCCCAGTTCCAGAGCCTTCTCTTTCAGGAATTTGCTTACCGCGATAACCCCATCCGAATTAAAGAGCACCCACCTAATTAAAGGCTTAAATGTCGGGCTGTTACCCAATCCAACGATATCTGAGCCATGGATAGTCAGTATCAACGGCTTTTTTTTAATTTTTTTTAAAAAGACACCTAGGAGCCCCTGGGGTACTGCGTAGTGGGCGTGAATTAAATCGAAATCCCGCCTAATGCTCCTGAGCAACCCAATTAATACAAAAATCAATGCCCTTATAGCCGGGATGTCGAGGTACCGCGGATAGGTTATTATATCAAAGGTGTTTTTCGAGCGCCTTATCAGATTCTGCACATGGGTTACAACCCCTCCTTTACTCGGCTTCCACTGGGTAATAAGTAGGACGCGCATTGTATCCCCATTAT
>CAZDSM010000026.1:0-5882 GCA_964508205.1 Candidatus Hydrothermarchaeota archaeon
CGTTGGTGAGGGGGATGAAGACATTTCTAGAGTAGGTTACGTGCATGCTGCCCTTCCGTTTATTTGTAAGATGTTATATCCTTATATTTAAGAAACTCTAATTGAGGCATGGAAATGATAGTGAGGAAGCTTAAGGATATCAACGAGATATATGAGATGCTGGAGCCTTATAAAAAGGTTGCTGTAATAGGGTGCGCAGGCTGTTACGGCGAAGGAGGGAAGGCGGGCGTAGCAATGGTTGAGGAGGCTCTGCGGAAGAAGGGGATAAAAATAGTTGCCGCAGGCGTTACTGGGAGGCAGTGCTCCTGGGTTGAGCGGGCAGCGAAGGAAGAGCTCGAAGGCGACGAGGCGATAATAAACCTCGCTAGAATTGGGAAGGAAGTTAGAGGGGCCGACGTATTGCTCTCCCTAGCATGTGGGATAGGAGCCCAGACCCTGGAGAGGTTTGCTGGTGAAAAAGCCCTTGTACCTGGGTTCAACACTTTTTTCATGGGCCGCAGAGAAGCGGCTGTGTTTCAGGAGCAATGCGTGGGCTGCGGTAACTGCATATTGCATCTAACAGGGGGTATATGTCCAATAGCTAAATGCCCGAAGAGCGATATGAACGGGCCCTGTGGAGGGGTGCTGGATGGTAAATGCGAGGTTTACCCTGGGAATGAATGCGTGTGGATGATGATATACGGGAGGCTTAAAGAGATAGGGGAGCTCGAAAAAATGAGAAAAATAAAGGGGCCAAAGGATTTCTCCATAAGGACCCACCCACGGAGGCTGGAGTGATGTACAGCCAGCTCATGGGCTCTTTGAAGGATGAGAAGTTCACCATAAGCGGCGAGATAGACCCTCCTAAGGGCGCTGATAAAAGCGTGATAATCGAGCAGGCAAGGTACTTAAAGGGTCACGTTGTAGCTGCCAATGTTACTGACAATCCCCTGGGCATAGTGATAATGAACACCCTGGTGCCCTGCCACCTAATGCAGAGCGAGGTTGGGATAGAAGCTGTCTACCAGGTGACATGCAGGGATCGCAACCGCATAGCCCTGCAAAGCGATATTCTCGGCGCATCTGCATTGGAATTTAAAAACGTCCTCGCGTTAACAGGAGACCATCCGAGGAAAGGCGACCATCCTCAGGCGAAAGCGGTCTTCGACCTGGACAGCGTGCAGCTCACCAAGCTGCTGAGGAGGATGATCGATGATGGCAAAGATATGGCTGGAAACGAATTGAATGTCGCCCCTAGGATGCATGTGGGTGTGGGAATTAGCCCGGGAATAAGGCCCTTTGAGCCAGAGCTGATAAAATTCGAGAAAAAAATTGGGGCTGGAGCTGAGTTTGCTCAGACCCAGGTGGTGTACGATCCAGAGGTGCTGGGGGAGCTCATGGACACTACTAAGCATCTTGGAATTCCAATTCTTGTGGGCATTGCGCCGTTGAAGTCCATAGGAATGGCCAAGTTCATGGCAAAGAACGTGCCCGGTGTAGTCGTGCCGGAGGAGATAATGAAGCGCCTTGAAAAGGCAAAGGATCTTAAGGAGGCTGCCATTGACATAACCGCAGAGTTGCTTAGGGAAATCAAAGAGGCGGGATTTCTAGGGGCGCATATAATGCCTGTGGGCATGGATTACGCGGTTGGGGAAATAATCAGCCGCTCCGGGGTAAAAGGAAAGTAAAGGCGTTTGTCATGCGGACTTTCGCCCTACTGCCTTTAAATAAACCTATTGAAGCCAAGAGCCGGCTATCCCCGATACTCACCTCCGAGGAGAGGGGGAAGCTCGTCCTTTCCATGGCCAAAGACGTCCTCGATTCCCTCAGAAGCGTGGAAACCGTGCTTGTATGCCGGGAGGACGTGAGGAGGGAGTTCAGGGAATATGAATTCAAGTTTCTGCTCCAGAAAGGCAGGGGTTTGGGGAACGCGATTGAGGCAGCTAACGAGTATGCTCTACAGAAAGGTGCCGATGCAACATTGTTTTTGCCGGCGGATGTGCCTCTCGTCAGCGAGGCCATCCTTCAGGATATCCTGTCCATCGGCGAGAATCATATGTTGATGATAAGTCCCGGGAGGAGGGGGGGTCTTGGGATGCTGTACAGGCGACCGCCAGACGTGGTGGGGGCGATGTTTACAGAGAGGAGCTTCGATGACAACCTCGAATTAGCTTCCAGCATGAACGTTGATGCCTTTATTTACAACAACCCCGAGCTGTACTCTGATATTGACACCCTCGAGGATATACGGGAGTTTCTCAAGGTAGGGAAGGGAACGAGGAGTTACGATTTTCTTAAAACATCACTAGGAAAAATTTTATAACCTCCCCGCAGATATTTTTCCAAATCATGCTCAAGAGGAAAGAGATCCAGGATATAGTTGGCGAATATGAGGGTGGGTTAACTATAGGCATATTCGGCTCCCACTCAGCCAAGGAAGTCGGGATGGCCGCGAAAAAAGCGGGTTTTAGAACTGCAATAGTCGTGGAGAAGGAGAGGGACGAGTTCTACGCGAAATATTACCGCCACCTCTATGATGAGGTGATAAGGGTCCCAAGGTTCAGGAACATCCTCACGGAGGAGGTACAGGCTAGTCTCAGAGAGCTCAACACGGTGTTTATCCCGAACCGAAGTTTCTCGGTTTACGTCGGCTACGACGGCATAGAAAAGGAGTTCCGCGTCCCTATGTACGGGAACAGATTCATCTTAAGGGCGGAGGATAGAAAGGATGAGCGAGGGCAGTACCACATATTGAAGAAAGCTGGCATCCGGACTCCGAAGGAGTTTTCCAGACCTGAGGAGATAGACCGCCTCTGCATCGTCAAGGCCCAGCAGGCCGCCAACGTTCTGGAGAGGGCCTTTTTCTATGCGAACACCCCCGAAGATTACCGCTCCCAGGCGCAGAAGCTCTTGGATAAGGGGGTTATAAACGAGGCCGGCCTGGCAGAGGCTCGGATAGAGGAGTACGTTCTCGGCTCAAGGTTTAACGCCAATTTTCATGGTTATGCCTTGACGGACGTTTTCGGGGACTTCGACCTCGCGGGATTCAGCGACAGGAGACAAGTCAATCTTCAGGGTTTCTTAAATCTCCCCGCCAGGGACCAGTTGAAGATAAAGGATCCAGTTAAAAACGAGGAGATAGGGCACTACGGGATAACCATGCGCGAATCAAAGCAGCCCCTCGTCTTCGACGCTGCCTATCGTTTCAGGCGCGTGGTGGAGGAGGAGTATCCCCCAGCGATGATAGGTCCCTTCGCCCTCCAGGGAGCCATGGCCTACGATCCCTCTGGCAAGCTGGAATTCGTGGTTTTTGATGTAAGTCCCCGGGTCCCAGGGGATCCTGCAATGGGACCCACGTCGCCGGAGATGAGGAACCTCAGTCTCAAGTACGGTAGAGTTATAGAGGACCCCCTGGATATGGGGATGATGGAAATAGAGAAGGCGGTGGAACTGGGTAGGCTCCGGGAGATAGTCACCTGAGGTGCAGTTATGATCAAGCAAAAAGAGATGCTGGATATCATGGATTCCTACGGTGATAATATAACCATCGCCACCCTTGGGAGCCACTCCGCCCTGCAGATATTGAAGGGTGCCAGGGATGAGGGATTCAGCACCTTGGCCATATGCGAGAAGGGCAGAGAGGTGGCTTACAAGCGTTTCAGAGCGGCGGATGACATCATGACACTAAATTCCTTCAAGGATGTGCTTAATGGCGATGTCATCGAGAAGCTTAGGGCTAGGAAGGCTTTGATAGTGCCTCACGGTTCCCTCCTCGCATACGTCGGCATCCAGGGCATCGAGGAGGAGCTGGTGTTGCCTATGGTGGGAAACAGGAGCATCCTTAGATGGGAGGCTGACAGGAACCTGGAGAGGCAGTGGCTGGAAAAGGGGGGAATCAGGATGCCCAGAGAAACTAAGAATCCGAGGGAGATAAACGGATTATCCCTCGTAAAATTTCCCGGCGCTAAAGGCGGCAGGGGGTATTTTATCGTGAAAAACTACGCTGACTTTCAACGAAAATCAAGCAAAATGAGGGAAAAGGGCAAGATTACCGTGGATGACGTGGCCAACGCCACGATTCAGGAGTACATCCCAGGGGTGAACATGTACCTCTCTTATTTTTACTCCTCCCTCAGGGATGAGGTGGAGTTTTTCGGCATTGACAGGCGGTACGAGGCCAACATCGACGGGCTTACACGTATACCAGCTATTGACCAGGCTGACTCCTTCATAGAACCGAGCTACGTCGTGGTGGGCAACATCCCTATCGTTGCAAGGGAGTCCCTCCTTACGAGGATATTTGAGATGGGCGACGAAATAGTGAGGGTATCGAAGAGCATTGCGCCGCCGGGGATGCTAGGGGCGTTCTGCCTTGAAACCATGGTGGACCAAAACCTGGAGTTCATAGCCTTCGAGATATCTGCCCGCATAGTAGCTGGGACCAATCCCTTCACTGGGGGCTCGCCCTACAGTCGGATAATGTACGGCCCTGGAATGAGCATGGGGCGCAGAATAGCGAGGGAGGTTAAAGATGCCCTCCATTCCGGGAGGAAGAAGGCGATAATAACCTAGGGCCATGAGGATTAAAATCCTGCTGCTGGCCTTCGATTCCCTGGGCACAAGAAGCATGGCCACCTATGTGGAGGCCGGTGACGCGAAGATACTCATAGATTCAGGGATCGCCCGCGAGCCAATATTAAACATTTCGCTTAAAAACCAAATCCCCTTTTCTCTCTTTCCATGTCCCTAGGTCGTATTTAAGCCCTTCTCAAGATTAAAAACCCTCTTTTTTAAATTTAAAATCGAAAAAACTTTATCTCATAGTTTAGCCCTCTGTTATAGTAGGAGGTGAAATAGGAAAAAGATGGTGCTAAATTTAAAAGAAGGTGAGAGACTAATATATGAAGGAAAAGCTTCATGGTGGAATTTTTGGCTTCTTATTTATTTAGGTATTATAACTATATTCTGGGGAGTAGGGATAATATTCTTCGTACTCGCTTATCGCGGGAGAATAAATTCAAAGTACATTATTACAAATAAAAGGGTGTATTCAAAATATGGAATTATAAGGCGAATTGTTAGAGATGCGCCCCATGAGAAAATTCACGATACTGCGATAATCCAAGGGGTTATAGGTAGAATGGTGAATATCGGCGATTTAAGATTTAATACTGCTGGCGGATACGCTTCTGAAATCATATTTAAAGGCGTATCAGACCCGCTTAGAGTTAATGCGCATGCAAGAGACTTAACAAAATAGAAATTAAATTAAGCTTTCCCGAATTTGTTAATGAGCAAAAGAGGAATTATTGAGAATGAACAAAATCATTAGTCAGATATAACTCATTACCCAATTTGGATACGTATTCGCATTCTATTAAAAACTTCCGATTTCGTGGCTTGATAATTCTAAAAAAATCAAGATGGCTATTTATAGCAAGATATAGGGTTGCACTTGCGTTTACACTCGTATTTGTTATTAATGGTTTAAAACTAAAAAAAGCTGAATCACCCGTCTCCACAGTATATAAACCAGAAAAACTATCTGTCGGGTTGCCTTTATCATCAATTAAAGATAACGCACCTTCCGTTCTATAATTGAAATTCATAGTAACCGATGCAATTTTTCCCCGAATTTCAATTTTGATATACTCTTCACCATAACTGCTTAAATCAACTGGACACACTGCTCTGTTAGCCCCTTTTTGGACAGCTATAATTAAAGTGGGATAGCCATATATAACTGCTAGAACAGTTCCAATGATAACTACTATTGGAACAAGAGAAGAATATGCTCCATTTCCCATAATAAAGTGATACTTTATGCCATGTCTTAAACCTTTCTCCAGTCCTAAAATCACCATCAATTGCGGTGAGGGCAATGATGCTTCCAAGGATAATCC
>CAZDSM010000027.1:0-2427 GCA_964508205.1 Candidatus Hydrothermarchaeota archaeon
AGGGGAGGCATCGGCAGTGGCAAATCCATCATAGCAGCAACAATCTGCGGGGCAATGGATAGGGGGATAATAAACGTTCCGATCAAGGCTCTGCAGGAGCAATACCAGGAGGACTACGAAGGAAGGCGGAGGATAAAGCTCGGAGAAAAGACTCTGGGAATCCAAATCCTCAAAGGGAGGGATAACTTCATCTGCGAGAGGCATCGAGAGAAGGGTTACAGATGCAGCCGCAAATCCCTGGTGTGCACCGTGCCCTTGGACTCAGAAACGCCTAGGTGGAAAGTGGCAAAGGAATGTCCCCACTGGGCCCCCATATACCCTGTTAAGATACGGTCCTTGGTCGACTCCATGAAGGGTCGACTCATGGAGTACCCCTCCGTAACTGGGAAGCAGTTCATCTATTTTAGGGAAGAGCCCTGCGGCTACTACGCCCAGAATACCACATACGCGGATGCTGACGTAATCGTGTACAACAACGCCAAGTGGCTAGCGGATACAGCAATAGGTAGGAAGCCTGCAGTAGATGTCGAGGTCTTCGATGAGGGAGACCTATTTCTTGACGGCTTGAGCACCAGGACGAGGATAACAGTTGGAACCATCACGAGGCTGGATAAGGAATCCCAGATTGTCAGGGGAGAGCTGATTAAAAATGACATGCGCCAGGAGGCCGCTGAATTGGAGGAGAACTTTGAGGGGGTGAAGAGCGGATTCGAGGAGCTGTTGGGGAGTACTAAAGGCGATGAACCCCAGGAGTTAATGGGTGCCATAGAAGAATACCTCGAGTTCTTA
This sequence comes from Candidatus Hydrothermarchaeota archaeon, assembly GCA_964508205.1. Classification (GTDB taxonomy): domain Archaea; phylum Hydrothermarchaeota; class Hydrothermarchaeia; order Hydrothermarchaeales; family JALUUU01; genus CAYZUE01. The sequence goes on from CAZDSM010000027.1 coordinate 790, forward strand.
CTGGAATTCCTCTCTGCCCTGCAGACAGAGTACACCGACGGCTTGGGCATGAGACTGAAGAACCTCCTCCGTTACCGGGAAGATGCTTACTTTTTCATCGAACCAGGGGAAATAACCTTCTTCATCTCAGATCCAGCTATCGTCCTCCATGGGTTGAGGGAGAGAAGCGCCGAGAAGCTCCTATTCATGTCCGCCACCCTCCAGGGCCCAAAGGTTCTAGAGGACATATACAACCTCGGAGACTTCACTTACATTGAGGGTGAGCCCAGGATGCAGGGGAGAATTTATCCCATGCATACGGGCAGCGAACGCCAGGTAAACTGGAGGAACTGGAAAAAAGAGGAATTCAGAAAGCGTTACTGGGAGACTCTGTCCAAGATTCTGGCGAGGGCCAAGAGGCCTACCCTGGTGCAAATACACGCCTACCAGTACCTGCCTGAAAATGACGGCCATCCCCTGCTCCCAACCCAGGGATACCTTAGAAAGATGAACCAGGAGGAAAGCATTGCAATGTTTAAACTGGGGAAGGAGGAGCTCCTCTTCAGCACCAAAACAGACCGCGGCATCGATCTGCCAGACGATGGATGCAGATCCATAGTGCTCATGAAGTATCCCTTCCCAGGGATAAGAGATCCCTTCTTCATGATCATGAGGAAAAAGCTAGGCAAAGAGGCCTTCTGGAGCTATTACCAGGACCTAGCGTGGCGGGAGTTCCAGCAGCAGATAGGCCGTGGATTGAGGAATCCCTGGGACTGGATTGAGGTCTGGAGTCCTGATCTAATGGTCCATAAGAGGATTGCGAATCTGGAGACTGACAAAGTATTTAATCAGGGTATGGATTGATGAACCCATTATTCTACTGCATCCATTAAAAGTTTTTATATTATTACAGCGTAGTAATATTGGCGATAGTATTGTATAAGGACGAGCTTATTCAGATACACCAGTTTCTCCTCTATTTGTGCAAGTTCTTCCAGGATAACGGGATCTCGAAGCACTACTTTGAGGACTACACCAAGGCCAATATCGCCTCTCATCACATCCACAAGACCAAGGCTGAGCATGAACACGCTATTTTCCTCCTTGCTAAGAGCATCTCCAGTGTCCTTGCAGTGCAGCACGGGGAGGTCGTACCCCAGCGGACGGTAACTGATTTCGAGAGGTTGGCTGAAAGGAGCAAGAGAAATATACGGTGATTATACCCGCGTCTCAGGCCTCTTGGAGTGGAGGGCTCTTTTGTGTATGGGAAGTAAGCATGCGTGAAATTATCAAGGCGTTGAAGGCAGGAATTGATATCGAGAAAAAAAGCGAGGTATTATATTCTAAGGCCGCAGGAGAGGTAGAGAACCCCCATGGACAGCTCATCATTAACTTCCTCGAGGATTCTAAACGTAGAAATTTTTATTAAGGATAAAAAGAGCATGAGTATCGATTATGCTCCGGTAGTGTAGTCCGGCCAATCATGTGGGACTCTCAACCCTTTACTTCGGAAAGGGGCAGCACTCCCACGACACGGGTTCAACTCCCGTCCGGAGCATTTGCCAGCATCGTCCAGGCTACTTTTTCCTGCGGAAAAAGATTTTCCTTTCCGTAAAAGGGTGCACTGGGTTAGTCGGAACGTCCACTGGCACTCTTTTG
>CAZDSM010000028.1:0-1592 GCA_964508205.1 Candidatus Hydrothermarchaeota archaeon
GTCCTTGCGAGCGCCTTGAAGCCGAGCTCCACTGCAAAGGAGCTGGCTGAAAAGCTCGGGATAGAGACGAACGAGCATGGTTTCTTCAAGGAGATAAGCGCAGACAAGCCCTTCGAAACCCTAGTGCCAGGAATCTACATCAACGGCACCTGCCAGGGACCGAAAGATATACCTGACTCGGTATCAGAGGCGTCGGGCGCAGCCGCTAAAGCAGAGGCATTGCTAGCGGATGCCAGGAAGACGGAAATAATTGTAGAGGAAAAGCCACCCCAGCGCGACGTCAGCGGAGAGAAGCCGAGGATCGGCATCTTCGTGTGCCACTGCGGCTTGAACATCGCAGGAGTAATAAAGGTACCGGAGGTGGTGGAGCACGCCAGGAAGCTGGGAAACGTGGTTTTCTCTATCAACACGATTTACGCCTGCTCCCAGGAAAACCAGGGAGATATAAAGAAAGCGATAAAAGAGCATAATCTGAACCGCGTTGTAGTAGCTTCCTGTACGCCGCGCAACCTTGAGCCCCTCTTCAGGAACACCTGCGAGGAAGCCGGGCTCAACCCCTACCTCTTCGAGATGATCAACATCAGGGAGCACAGCTCCTGGGTGCATTCCAAGGAGCCAGAGAAGGCCACTGAGAAGGCCAAGGACCTTGTAAAGATGGGCATCGCAAAAGCGAGGCTCCTCACCCCAGAGGAGAGAGGTAAAGCATCGATTGATGGGTCTGCCCTGGTCATTGGAGGCGGCGTTGCTGGGATGACTGCGGCTCTGGAGATGGCGAGACAGGGCTTTACGGTAGACTTGATCGAGAGGGCTTCGAAGCTCGGAGGGGTGATTAACGAAGCCCACACCGTATTCATAGAGGGTAAGGACCCTCGAGAGGTCTTCGGGCCTCTGATAAAGGAGGTTGGGTCCCACAGCAATATCACCGTCCATCTCAACTCCACTGTCTCCCAGGTCGATGGTTACACAGGCAACTTCCAGGCTGTTATAAAAGAAAACAGCGAGGAGAAGGAGCTTAAATCCGGCGCTATCTTGCTGGCTACTGGCAGCCGTGAGCTTAAACCAAAGGGGAGCTATTTATATGGCGATAACCCCAATGTGCTCACCCAGGGCGATCTGGAAAAGGCCCTAGAAAAGGGTGACTTCAGCTATGACAGCGTCACCATGATACAGTGCGTCGAGGCGAGAAACGATAAGAGGCCCTACTGCTCAAGGACGTGCTGCATCGACGCCTTAAAGAACGCAATAATCCTCAAGAAGAAGAACCCCAAGGCAAACGTATACATCCTCTACAGGGATATGATGGCCTTCGGCTTCTATGAGAACTATTACCGGGAGTCCCAGGAGAAGTACGGTATCAAATACTTCAGGTACACCCTGGACAAACCGCCTGAAGTAAAGGCAGCGGGGAATAAGCTCAACATAACCGTCCATGACACCCATCTCGGAGAGGAAATAGCCCTGGACGCGGACAAGCTGGTGCTCTCCACACCCCAAATACCGGCTGATGGGGTGGAGGAACTGCAGAAGATCCTGCGGGCACCCCTAAGCCCGGACGGCTTCTTCATGGAGGCTCATCCAAAGCTCAGACCCCT
>CAZDSM010000029.1:0-3025 GCA_964508205.1 Candidatus Hydrothermarchaeota archaeon
CTGCTCCTGCCTTAAATTCCTTTTTCAAAATGCTGAGCATCTCTTTTTCCCCTGGTGTACCATTGAAATTGTGGGCTGAGATAATCACTCCTGTACCGGCTCTTTTCGCTTTCGTAGCCATTTTCCTCAGTCCCCCCATTCGTAACTCAAAGTCCACGTAATCAGCTGCTTTCAAGCAGGACTCGATGACCTTGATCCTATCCGTTTCCTCGCCTTCAAAGGCTCCGCCCTCCTCCTTCATCCTGTTGGTCAAAATAGTCTTTTTTCCAGTAGCCTTAATGCTATCCAAGAGCCGCATAACCTTCTCTGGGTCTGGATTATCCAGACCATCGATTCTTGCCTCAACGATGTCCGCCTCGCCAGCTAAGTCTAGGGAGCGCAGAAAAGACTGCCTGTTCTTCTCCATTATAGCAGCGATGACCAGGGGTTTTTTTAATAGCATTTTATGCACCGAAAAAAGCTATCTCTCTATGACGCTCTCCTCGACTTCCATGCCGAAGTGGCGTCCAACCATCTTTACGTACAACATAACTTCGTTCCCAGTTTTCAGCTTTGCAATGGAGATGGGTTTCCCACCTCTACCTACGAGGTTTATGGTTTCGGCATTCTGTAATAGGGTCTTGTAGGTCATGCCCCCGCATTCAGCCTCCACCAGTATTAGAGGACGCTTTTCAATTTTAACCCTACCAACTATCACGCTGCGCGTATTGCCCTTAGCATCAACTGCCATCACCTCGTTTCCGGCGCTGATCTCGCTTAGATAGCGGGTCTTACCATCGGGAGCAAGGATATATGCGTGCACCGCCCCGGCGTTCACCCTGAAGGGCCTCGAAGCCACGTACTCCGATTCAAGGGTTTCCGAGTGAATTAGGAATAATCCCTCTCCCTGAGAGCCCAAGAGCATTCCCTCACCAACCTTGAGGAGCGAGGCCGTATCCACGCAGACGCGGTCCCCCATTCCCACCTGCTTGAGCTTGGTAATCTTTGCGGCATGCAACTCGAGCTTATCCACGCCTTTTTGCGTGAGCTCCGAGGCCCTCTTTATCTGATTGATATCACTGGTTTCTAGCAGCACACCACCCACGCCAACCTCAAGGGTTTCGAATGCAAGCTTTGCCTCCTCTGCATCCTTCACCCCCGCGATTACCTTTACCTCCTCCTTCTGAAGCTCAGCGATAAGGTTCTCCAGAGGTATGACTGTCCAGTCTTTACCAACAACCACCACATAGTCCGCTGACATGGCCTCGAGGGCTGCAAGCCTCTCATAACCCTTGCCAGCAATTTCTACGTAACCAGCCACTTCCTTCCCAGCCCTTTTCAGCTCTTTTATTTTTCTCAAATCCTTAGAATCCTCTAGCTGCCCTGGAAGCCTAACCGTTCCATCCCCCTCGCCCTGCCTGCCTATCACCGCCACATCACCAGCATCGCCGAAAGTCGCTAGGACCAGGTCGCCAAGCTTCCTGGCTCTATCTATATCATCATCTATAACTATAACTCCCGCAGCCCCTGACTCGAGGGCAGCAGTTACAAGACCCTTCCTCTCATCCCAGACGTCGCCCTTGGTGCAGTCAACCCATAAGAACTTCATCTTTTCTCCTCTTGTATTGCCCTACTTAAGCTCTTTCACGGCCTCATCAACGCTCACGCCCTCGTGAATTATTTTGGTAAAAGCCTTTACCATCTTCGTTGGATCCTCGGCCTGGAACACATTTCTACCTATGGAAGTTCCAACTCCTCCTGCTTCAATGGAATCCCTCACCATCTCTAGAACATCTCGGATTGTGCTCATCTTTGGACCCCCCGCTATAACCACTGGTACTGGGCAACCCTCGGTAACCTCCCTGAAGGAATCAGGGTCTCCTGTGTAATTAGTTTTAATGATATCCGCCCCCAGCTCTGCTCCGGTCCTTGCCGCTAGCTTCACAACCTCCACGTCATGCTCTGACTTAATCTTCTTCCCGCGGGGGTACATCATCGCCAGCAAGGGCATGCCCCAATCAGCGCATTCCTTGGCTATCCAGCCCAGTTGCTCAAGCATGTCGGCTTCATCCTCGGCGCCTACGTTTACATGAATCGAAACCGCATCAGCACCCAGCTTTATCGCCTCCTCCACTGTGGTAACGATGACTTTGTGGTTAGGGTCTGGGCCCAGGGAAGTGCTCGCAGACAGATGAAGTATCAGGCCTATATCACGCCCGTAGCCGCGGTGACCAGTTTTTACTATGCCTTTGTGTAGCAGGACGGCGTTTGCCCCGCCTTCGGCTACCTTATCAACGATTTTAGGCATGTCCAGCAACCCTTTAATCGGACCAGAGGAGACCCCATGGTCCATGGGCACAATTATCAACCTGCGAGTCTTACGATTGATAATCCTCTCCATTCTAAGGCTTTTGCCGATTCGACTCATATCATACCTCCTTGACACTTGTTGCCATGGTACAAGATAGCACGATAGTATATAAAGGTTATGGTTAGATTCCGTTGAAAATCGTGGTTAATGGCTGAATTGGTTGATAATTTTTAGGGTATGTACTATTTAAAAAAGTAAAATTAAAGAAAAGGAATAGGGAATAAATATCCCTAAAAAGAAGTAAAAACTACTTTAATATCTCTTCGGTCTTCGTTTAGCAAAGCAGTCTCTACAGTAAACAGGCCTTGAACCATCGGGTTTGAAAGGCACTTCAGCATCTTGTCCGCAATCTGCGCAAGTGACTTTATGCATTTCTCTCGGCCCGCCAAAATCGCCATATGCCATTATTTCACCTATGTAATTTAGTTATACAAAGACTAAACATCTAAAAAAGAAGCCTAATCGATGTATACCAGACCAACAATTGTATGCCACCTATTTAAATCTATGTTTCCTTTTTTATGGGAAACCGAGCTCTTTTAACAGAGCCCGAAGAGCGCTGGCATTGATTTTCTCAAATCCCTCCCGGGGGGGGTGGGGGTGATAACGATGCCTATCTCCTGCGAAGATTCTGATGGTTTTCCTCCAAGCTTTTGCGTCCCTCCAGATAATCTA
>CAZDSM010000030.1:0-4333 GCA_964508205.1 Candidatus Hydrothermarchaeota archaeon
TAGGTATTACGTAGATGGTCACCCTCAGTCATCGTTTCCGGCTCTATCCCTGCAGGGAGCACCAGTAGCTGCTCCGGAGCAACCTCGATGTCTGCAGGTGGCTCTACAACTTCTTGGCGCAGGTAAGGGATTACAGGGACACGGCCAGGGTCTATGGCTGGTATAGTTTCAGGGATATACCATCCAAATTACAAGGCTAAGAGTGCTGGTATGGTAGTGACGAGAGTAGATCCAAAGGGCACTTCCGAAGGACTTGGCTTCGACGACCCCCTGAGGGATTATATATCAGCAAAGAGAATATTATATCGGGCAAAACCAGGGTCGGGACGGCCCTCAGAGCCTGTGGAGAGGCGACCTCTACGCAGTGTGACCGCCCCTGAGTGGTTGTTACTGGGCAAGTCACCTCGCCGAAGCAGGAAGCCCTCTGCGGAAGCAAGGGGTAGTTCACAGATTTTGATAATGGACAGAGTAGAGAAAGGTTTGAAGCTTCTCTCCGCAATTAAGGGAATGGAGCTATCGGTTAAGGAAGCCACGGAAATCCTTGAGATAGTAACCAAGGTGCCTGAGATTATAAAGGAAATTTTGAAGGAGGGGGAGAAGAAGGGCCTGATACGGAGGGAAAAAGGCAAAGTTTACCTCACGTCATCTGATGAGGGCCTTGGTTTTGAAAGTAAAATAAAAAAGTATGAATGCGTGAGCCACTGCTCTCGCTGTGGGCGGAGGATAACCTCCTGCTACTACCTGTCCATCGGAGATGAGGAGCTCGGCCCCTTCGGCTCTGACTGCGTGAAAAGGCTCAGGCTACTCTGATTTCTTTCCCTTAGGTGCAATAGGTGCAAAGGCCTTCATTATGTCCATGGGCACCGGTATAACGAAGGTCGAGGCTTTCTCAGAGGTCGCCTCTGTAACGGTCTGAAGGAAGCGCAACTGCAGAGCCGCAGGATACTTTCCTATCACCTTCGCCGCCTCCGCGAGCTTCTTCGCAGCCTGGGATTCACCCAGGGCACTTATCACCTTAGCCCTGCGCTCGCGCTCTGCTTCGGCCTGCTTGGCCATGGCGCGCTTCATATTTTCTGGCAGCTCAACATCCTTAACCTCCACCGCAGTTACCTTGATGCCCCATGGATCGGTCTGCTCGTCTATTGTCTTCTGGAGCTTTGTGTTGATTTTCTCCCTCTCTGCCAAAAGCTCGTCCAACTCGCTCTGCCCGAGAACGCTCCTGAGGGTGGTCTGGGAGATTAATGACGTAGCCTGGAGATAGTTCTCAACCTCAACGATGGCGTTCTCAGGGTTTATTATCCTGAAATACACCACGGCATTAACCCTGGAAGGTACGTTATCCCGGGTGATTATCTCTTGAGATGGAACATCCAGGGTAACCGTTCGTAGGTCAACCTTAATCATTTTATCAACGATTGGTATGATAAAGAACAATCCCGGACCTTTGGCACCTATGAGCCTCCCCATCCTGAAGATTACACCCCTCTCATACTCCCGCACTATCTTAATCGCTGCGCTCAAGAGCACAGCTATGAGAACTAGGAAAACAAAATATGACGCTAAATCGGATACCTGCACTATTTCACCTCCTCAACTATCAGAACCAAATTATCTACTCCGACTACTTTAACTTTTTCTCCCTTTTTTATTTTCTCTTCTTTGGTTCTTGCCTTCCAGCTCTCACCGTGGACGAAAATCCTTCCCTCAGGCCTTAGCTCTTCGCGGGCTGTACCTACTAAGCCCACCATGCCTTCGATTCCTGTGGTGGGTTTTCTTTTATGCGCCCTCACTGCCATTCCTACCGCGAAGGCGAAGAAGCCGGCGGTTAAAAGGGTGGCAGGTATGATTACACCCAGGGAAATCCGCAGATAGGGCTCCTTTTCGATATCGATTAGAAATATTGAGCCTAGGAAAAACGCCACGATACCCCCTATGCTCAAGAACCCCTGGGTCTGCGTTTTCAGCTCCAAGACGAAAAGCAGGATGGCGAAGAGTATTAGCGCTACCCCAGTGGCGTTAATGCTTATGGCCTGGAAGCTCCAGAAGGCGAGGAGCAAGGCTATGCCGCCTATTACCCCTGGGAGAATAGCACCAGGGTTAGAGAGCTCGAAGATGATGCCGTATATGCCCGCGAGGAAGAGGATATAGGCTATGTTCGGGTTGGAAATGATGTGGAGGAACTCTTCTCTCGAGCTCATCGGCAAGTCCTCGAGGATGGCGCCCTTGGTCTCAATGGTTTTCCTCCCGCCCGTTACTTCAGCTTCAAAGCCGTCGAGCTGCCCCAGAAGATCCGTGTAATCCTCGGCGACGATGTCTATAATGTTGCTGTCTAAGGCCTCCCTCGCTGTAATCGAGGTGCTGTTGGTCACAAAGCTCGCCGCGAGGGAAACGTTCCTACCCCGCTGCTCTGCCAGGGATCTCATGTAAGCGGTGGCGTCGTTAACAACCTTCTCCCCCACATCCCCCCCTGCACCCATCGCAACTGGATGGGCAGCGCCAAGGTTGGTGGCGGGGGCCATGGCGGCGGCATGACTCGCAATTGCGATGAAGCTCCCGGCCGAGGCAGCACGGGCGCCGTTGGGGTAAACATAAATAACGACTGGTATCTCTGAGGTTTGAATGCTCTGGATGATTTCCCGCATAGCAGTATCTAGGCCCCCCGGAGTATCCATCTGGATTATTACCGCCTGTTTTTGCTCCTCAATGGCTTTCTGAATCCCCCTTGCAACGTAATCACTCCCCACTGGGTCGATGACGCCATCAACTTTTAAAACCAGGATTTTCTCCTCCAACGCACTAACTGGCACGGCGAGAAAAATTAACAGTACAGCTATGGCCAATTTCATGTGACTACACTTAATAATAAATAAGGATAACATAAATATAATTTAAATAAAATTGAGGTAGGAGATGGTAGAGGCTATCTGGGTTGAGAAGTACCGCCCCGCCAGGGTTGAGGAAATCGTAGGGCAAATGGGGGTGGTGGAGAGACTCAAGGGTTATCTTGATTCGAGGAACCTTCCGAACATGCTCTTCGCGGGTCCCCCCGGCACTGGTAAAACCACCTCCGCCATCGCCCTCGCTAAGGAGCTCTTCGCCGCGAACTGGAAGGTAAATTTCCTTGAACTAAACGCCAGCGATGAGCGCGGTATAAACGTCGTAAGAGGGAATATTAAGAGCTTCGCCCGCACCCAAGCTCTGGGGAGCGATTTCAAGATAATCTTCCTGGATGAGGCCGACGCTTTAACCAAGGACGCCCAACACGCCATGAGGAGAACCATGGAGCGCTACACTGGCACCTGCAGGTTTTTACTCTCCTGCAACTACTCCAGCAAGATAATCGCGCCTATCCAGTCGCGATGCGCCCTCTTTCGTTTCAAGCCAATTAGCAAGGAGGACATGGTGGAGAGGCTCAAATACATAGCCCAGAAGGAGGGCCTAACCCTCACAGAAAAGGGAATAGAGGCTATGGTTTACGTCTCAGAGGGAGACCTCAGGAGGGCTATAAATCTCCTACAATCCGCGAGCGCCTTCGGCAAGGTCATAGACGAGGAGGTCATCTACGGCGTCGTGGCGAAGGCGAGGCCCGAAGATATAAGGAAAATCCTTCAAACAGCCCTCAGCGGAGATTTCATGAAGGCCCGGGAGGGGCTCAGGGAGCTAGTAATATCCTATGGGATGAGCGGTGAGGACGTGGTGGGGCAGTTTCATCGGGAAATCTTTAATCTGGAGATTCCTGAGGACAGCAAGATCAGGTTGGCAGACATCATCGGAGAGTACGACTTTCGTCTGACCGAGGGCAGCAACGAGTTGATTCAGATGGAGGCCCTCCTAGCTCAGTTCGTTTCCCTCGGCGGGAAGATGAGCTAACCCCTGGAAATCCCTCGTATGGATGATATCATAGAGCATAAGGAGAATTACGTGGAAAATTCCATAAAACCTGATTTTCTTTCTGGAATTTTAATAACCATAAAAGATTATTAAGGACATGGTGAAGTGTTGTTTTCATCCCTCCAGGCCGAAATGAAGCTCCAAGTTAGCCACCTCTATGTCCGCATCAAGGATAATGACATCCCTCCCGAAAGATGCTAGGGCAATGCCCGGATTAGCGGTTAAAAACGTCTTACCTGTCCCACCATTTTCAGAAGCAATCGTGATTGAGATGTCCATCTAAATAGGGGTGTGTAATCTTAATTTATAAACCTTTACTTATGATGGAAAGGACGCGCTCCAGAGCCTCCTCCCCACCCACACCGGTGCTTTTCATCGTTACGTAATCACACACATCCCCCAGATCCTCCTCTCCCACGGAGATGGAGTACCCGGCGTACTC
>CAZDSM010000031.1:0-12137 GCA_964508205.1 Candidatus Hydrothermarchaeota archaeon
TCAGCCAGCTCCTTTGCAGTGGAGCTCGGCTTCAAGGCGCTCGCAAGGACGACCAAGTCCACCTCCAGGGTCTCTGGTCGGCCTTTCTCGGTGTTCTCGTAATATATAACGGGGTTACCTGTAGCAGGGTTCTCCATTATCTGGGCTACTCTTCCGCGGATGTAATTCACCCCGAAGTCGCTCTTCGCTTTGTTCACGTACTCTTGGAATCCCTTGCCAAAGCTGCGGAGGTCCATGTAGAGCACATAGGCGTCGATTTCCGGCTCGTGCTCTTTCGCTACTATGGCTTCTTTCGTGCTTGCCATGCAGCATATCTTGGAGCAATAGGGATAGTTCCTCACGTCCCTTGAGCCGACGCACTGGATGAAGGCGATTTTCTTCACCGGCTCTCCATCACTGGGCTTTATAACGTGCCCAGCTGTCGGCCCTGAGGGCGAGAGTATGCGCTCGAACTGGAGGTTTGAAAGGACGTTCTTTATCCTGCCATAGCCATACTCCTCCAGAGCAGCGGGGTTGTAAAGCTCATAGCCCGTGGATACCACGACGGCCCCAACCTTCAGCTTAAGTTCCTCCTCTTTCTGCCCGTAATCAATCGCCTCCTTGCCACACGTAGTCTCGCACTGCTTGCAGTTGATGCAGTAGCGCCTATCGATGGCGTATATCAAGGGTACCGCCTGGGGAAAGGGGATGTCTATGGCTTTCTTCGCCCTTGTATCCAGCTTGCGGTAAGCTTTTTTTATCTCCTTCTTCGATGCGTTCCTGCTTAATCCCAGGATACCCGCGTCGAAGGCGCTCAGCGCGTAAGTAGGGCAGACCTCTGCGCACTCCCCACAGCCGTTGCATTTATCCTCTATCACATACCTGGGCCTCCGTTTAACCGTTACCAGGAAGTCCCCCGGTTTGCCCTCCACCTTAACTACCTCACTCATGGTGAGCTTCACGATGTCCGAGTTCCTGTCTAGGGCCACCATCTTCGGCGAAATCGTGCACATGGCGCAGTCGCCAGTGGGGAAGGTCTTGTCCAGCTTGACCATGTTCCCTCCGATGCTCTGCTCCTTCTCCACAAGGTACACTTTGTAGCCAGATTCAGCTAAATCCAAGCTGGCCTGCATGCCAGCAATACCTGCGCCAATAACGACTACGCTTCCCCTCTTTTCCATGCACATCAACTATAGCTGGGGAGGTATGCCCCCTCTTTCTCTATTTTTTCCCGGGTAGAGAGCCGCTTCTTCTCTTTGGATGCCTCGGTCTTCTTGATTATCTCGGGCTTTGCGTCTTCCTTCACCTCTACGTATCCCTTGGTTGTTGCTTTCTCCAGTAACTCTAAGCCCTTGTCAGAACGAACTATTACCGTGCTCCAGTCATCGCCGCTGCCCACGCTGCCCACGCTCAGGTCGGCGAAGCTGGCGGTGAAGTCCTCGCAGAGCTTGCAGCAGTCCTCGACGATGTCGTTGAAGACCGTCACAGGCTTAATGTGCGCCTTCCCATCCTTGGTGTTTATAATCACCTTGCCCTTGATGATATCGTTCTTAACTATATCCCCGAGCTTTATCCCGAATTCCTCCTCCACCTTTGCCTTGAACTTGCTGTACACGAAGTTCTCATAGCAGAAGAGTCCTATGGTTAAAATATTGAAGGGATTCTCAGAATTCTTCTTCTTATCTATGAGCACCTTCAGCGTGCTGTGCTCTGACTGCCTTGCCCCCACAATCTGACAGCCCGTACCCACGAGGGCTAGCTTGCGATGCCTGTTCATGCTCCGACCGAAGGTGGTCACGCTCGGGGTTGAAGAGTACTTGGTACCAACGCTCGCAAGGAGGGTCTCTCTGTCATGTACTAAGTTAACCTCGGGGTTCCAATCATCGCTCCTCGAAGCTACTACCGCGCCCTCAACGACCTTCTCCTCCAGGGCGCAGAGCAGCAGGGCTGTAACCGCGCCGCCGTCCTGGCTTTTCTCCAGTATCTCGGGCATCTTGCTCTTGACAGCCACTATTTTCTTGTAAGTCCCTAGAACTTTGTCATTCCTCCCTTCTCCAAAGACCTTTTCGTCCAGCTCAGTTTGGGAGAACGAGAGTATCGGGCAGCTGTCATAGCAGGTCCCCATGTCCCCACATTTTATCGCGTCGAGCTCCATGACACATTCCCGCGCCAGCTCTGGACCGTGCTCCTTCATCTCTAGCCTCTCGCAAAAAGCAGCGCACGTGCCGCATCTGGAGCACAATCCAGAGTCAACGATCAGTTTCTTCAACTCATCAAAACCTTTGCTCCGTTGCATCAGGGGTACGAAGGTCTCAACTTCCATCCAATCCCTCCATTAACACTGTGGACAAATCCTTTATTTCGATATTATACTCCCTGCCGTCGCCTTTCTCACCCTTGTCCATCTGCAAGCATTTAAGGTGGATCTGGCACTTTGCGCAGGGGGTGACCATAACCTCAGCTCCGGTCTCTACGGCATCCCGCATCTTTCTCCTCCTTATCTCCTTGTTCTCGTCGTCGCAGTTAACCCACTGGGGCACCCCGCAGCACAGTGCGTCCTCTCGGATGTACTTCATCTCTGTGAGCTCGTAGCCCATAGCCTTGAGGAGCTCCCTCGGGGCATCGTATACTCCCATGTACCGCCCGAGGCGGCAGGAGTCGTGATAGGTTAACACGCCTTTACCCTTGCCCTTTAGCTTGTCCTTGTGCTCCAGCAGGACTTCTGAGATGTGCTTCACGTTGAGCTCAGCGCCGAGCTTCTCCTTGTAGTCAACTGCTAGGGTGCGGTAGCATTCGGGGCAGCTCGTTACTATGGTCTTGTACTTCTTCAAGTATTCGAGGTTCTGCCTGCCGAGCTCTTCAAAGAGTTCTTTCTGCCCTCTCCAGAGCTGGTCGTGGCCGCAGCACTTCTCACCGTCGATAACCGCTGGTTTTATTCCTACGACATTGAGGAGCCTTATGGTGTTGTCCGCTATGCCAATGCCCTCGAAGCCTACATCGTCCTTGAAGACAATGTCCATGTATGTGACGCAGCCCATGAAGTAGAGCACATCGCTGTCATCATCGATTTTAACATCCTCCGCAAGGAACTGCTTCCGCTGGGGCTTGATGTTCCTGTCCTTGAGGATGTTTATTAGCGAGGAGCCGAAGGTATTGTCGTGGGCAACGATGCAGTTAAATCCCTTCTTGAGCATCTCCTCCCTTACCCCTCGCACCATGTCAACGAAGTCGATTTTCATAGGGCATTTTACTTGGCACTTCCGGCATGTAAGACAGACCCAGGCATCACCCGAATTAACTACTCGCTCGGCATTGCCGGTAATGACGTTGTAGACCATCCTGCGCGGGAGGAAGCCTTTCACCACCCGTGCCTTGGGGCATGTGCCAGAGCAAATAGAGCACTGATAGCATAATTTCGCGTAATCAGCTATAGCCTCGGCTTCCACTCGCACACCTCGAATGTCATTATAAATTATTATAGAAGAATTTCCTTAATTAACTTGGAAATACATTTTTGAATCTTATCTGCTTCGAGAACTAGCAGCTGACGCAAAGAGGACATCCCTGGAGCTGAGGATTCTATGGGCATTTCATCAGCTGTCACTTTCCCGGTCTTAGCTGGATAAACAAAGAGTCAGTGAAGCTTATTTTCTACAGCTCCACAGCCGTCGCGTCCATAACTCCGTTTATCCTGCTGATTGAGCTGATGACCTTCCCTGAAATCCTCTGGTCAACCATTAAAACCATGAGCTGCAGGCCACCCTTCTCCTTCCTACCAACCTGCATGGATGCGATGTTAATGTTGTTATTCCCTAAGCTGAGGGCCACTTTACCTATCATGCCTGGCTTATCCTCATGCTTGACGATTAGGATTTCGCCATTGGGCAGTAAATCCAGGGCGTAGCCGTTAACTTCCACGATTCTCGACTCCCTCTTGCCAAGAAGGATGCCCTTCACCTCTGTGTCACCCTCCCCTGTCTTAACCCTCAGAATAATCAGATTTCCGTATTTCTCAGCATCCTCTCGCCTGCCCTCGGTAACCCTTATCCCTCTGTTCTTCGCCACGATGGGGGCGTTGAGGAGGTTCACGCTATCTGTGAGGATCGGCGAGAGTAGCCCGCTGAGGGTCGAGTTGCTCAAAGCCTTCAAATCATCGACCTCCACCAAGCTCCCGCAGAAGGTAATCGAGATCTCGTTCATTCTGCCTTTAATAAGCTGCACGGTGAACCTTCCCATTATCTCCGCCAAGGGCAAATACCTGCGGAGCTTTTCCAGTATCTCAGGAGTAAAAACTGGCATGTTGACCACGTTTCTCGGTGCCCCATTTTTCAGTACTTTCAATACCTCCTCACATGCTATAGTGCTCGCATGTCGCTGGGCCTCCTCCGTCGATGCCCCAATGTGAGGAGTTACGACGACGTTTTTCATTTCCAATACAGGCCTGCCTATCGGTGGCTCCACCTCGAAGACATCGATGGCTGCGCCAGCTACTTTACCAGACTGCAACCCCTTGACCAGGGCATCCTCGCTTATAATGCCCCCACGGGCACAGTTTATCAGGAAGACCCCCTCTTTCATCTTCTCGATTTCCTTTTCCCCAAGTATCCCCTTGGTTTTATCTGTTAAGGGGACGTGTACTGTGATGAAATCCGCTTCTTTAATAACTCCCTCGAAGTCCCTGAGCTCTATTCCAAGCTCTTTGCATGTTTCCTCTGTTATATATGGGTCGTAAGCTAGGATTTTCATCCCGAAGACCTTCGCTTTCAGCGCCACATGTGTGCCTATCCTGCCCAGACCTATGATGCCCAGGGTTTTACTCCTAAGCTCCATACCTAGGAATTTCTTTTTCTCCCACTTCCCGGCTTTCAGTGAAGCGTCAGCAAAGGGGATGTTTCTGGCCAGGGCCATCATCAACCCCAGGGTGTGTTCCGCCACCGTTATAGACGAAGCCTCCGGGGCATTAACCACCAAAATACCACGCTCGGTCGCAGCCTTCAAATCGATATTATCTACGCCAACCCCTGCCCTGCCGATTACTTTCAGCTTTTTGGCTCTCTCAATAACCTTTTGAGTGATCTTGGTTTTACTCCTTACAAGGATGGCATCAACGTCAGCTACCTTCTCCAGCAGCTCCTCCGGGCGCATGTCCGTCGCTACTACTACATCATCCTCTTTCTTCAGGAGTTCAATCCCTGCCGGATGAATGGCATCCGCTACCAGAATTTTCATTATTCCACCTATTTAATTCATAAGCGTTTTAAACTTTTCTTTATATCGTTAATCCTTATCCGATATTTTCCAGGTTGGCGTAAATTTATTTATTACGACGCTAAATATCTCTAAATATCCCATTGCGCGGGGGTACCCGAGCGGTCAAAGGGGACGGACTTAAGATCCGTTGGCTAAGTGTCTACGTGGGTTCGAGTCCCATCCCCCGCACCTCTTTCTTTTTAGTTTTTTTGTAATTTCCCTTACTTCGCAGGATTAGATAGATGCAGGGTTTGATATAGGGATGTTTATTAGATGGGGGAAAGGTGGAGTTTGAAAAATGCTATATATTATAGTTAGAGGTCTATTCCGATCACATATACAGGAACCTGTATTGCACTCTTAAAATGAGGCAGGTACTTGATAACTTTTTCAAAAGACAAAGACCCTTCCCATTTTTGATCATATTCTTTTTTCATTTTTTTCTGAAAATTTCGGGTGGTTGTAATGTAAACTCCCACATCAATTTTGTCTAAGGCAGAGTAAGAAGCTACTTGAAATTTCAAAAGGTCTATACCGAGAAACGAAGAGTGTCCAAAACCAACTTCAATTCCGACTCTATCTCTTAGGAAATCCATTTTAGCACTTCCTGTTTCTATAGGTAATTTAAAATTAAATAGATGCCGTAGAGGGCCATTAATGATGTGCCCTCAATTCTCGCTATCCTCCCCCTAAGCATGAAGATCGAGGTTACGGCTAGGACGAGCATCATGGCCGGAAAGTGAAAGGCTATGACGCTGCTCTCTATTCTCAGGGGAGATATTAGGGCTATTAGGCCTGCGTTGAAGAGCACGAAGAAGAGAACAGTGCCCAGGATATTGCCCATGCTTATTTCGGGGCTGCCCTTATAAGCGGGTACCACCATTCTCACCACCTCCTCGAAGCTCACTGCAGCCGCTACAAAAACCATGCCGAGGAGGGTGTCGCTTATTCCAAAGCTTTGGATGATTCCATTTGCTCCTCTAACTAGGAGTGTTGCTCCAACTATTATTAAAGCCAAGCCGAAGAGCATTAGCGCAGGGAAATACCATGAGGGCTTCTCCGCCCTTTCTTCTAGTACCTCCTCGAACTCCTCATCTTCCTCCATAAAGGCGTGGTTCTTGGAGTCCCTTACAATATACGCAATTAGGGGCAGAGATATTAACAGAAGGGCAAGTCCGTCGGTTCTTGATAGGGTGCCGTCCAGCATGAGGGCGAGCAGGGGGAGAGGGGATATGAGGGTTAAATAGATATACTTTTTAGGGACTCTGACCTCGAGGGGCACTAGGAAGCCCGTTATACCCACCGCCGCGCCTAGGAGAAACATGCTTGAGCCTATTATCGTCCCCATGGATATACCTGGAAGGTCTTTTAATCCGGCGGCGATACCGGTGCCTAGGTTTTCAGCATCAAAACCCCCGAAGACAACGCCTAAGGCGAAGGTGGAAACCCCCAGAATTAACGCTGAACCTATCATCCCTTCTACGAAGCGCTCCGTTGCCCACACAATCAAAGCTATGCCGAGGATGAACGTTATTATCTCAATCATTCCAAAACCTCTGTCACGAGCTCAAGGATTTTCATGAGTCGATCCCTGTCCTTCAAGGGCGATCCCCCCTGTCTATCTTATTTTGAGTAGCTGTTAGAAACTTCTCAACTTTAGCCCATAAATCCTTTTTATGCTCCCCACATAGAAGTGCACCGCTCCTGCAGCGCCGTCGCTGCTCTTTTACCCTCGCATCCATGGGATCGAAGAAGTAGAGCATGTACTTGTAGACCGGGCAGATATCAGGGTTCCCCCCCTTCTCGCGCTGCTCCTTTATCGTCGCCTTGCCCCCGGTGTAGGCGTTCATCACCTTCGTCCTCGAGGTCTTAAGATTTTCGTCGACATATATTTGGGCTTCTGGAAGAACACCGGCATCCTCCTCTTTCCCGGTTAAACTTGGCAACTCCTTCAGGAGCAGCATCGCGGGGGCTGGAGTGCCAAGCCTCGGAGTGGTTTTTCTCACCATCTCGTAAAGCCGTTTTTCCCTTTCGAAGCACGGGATAAGGGTCAGAGGTGCTCCATCATCCACGTCGAAGAGGGGGGCTGCCAGCATGCTGGCCGCGAAAATCTCGCCGATATTGGAGCTGTTCTTAAGCACGAGGAGGCTTTTAGCTTCTGCGAAACTTACCAACTTTGCGAGGCTTAATGCGTGGTTATAACCGAGTTTCACATCCCGGGTGTTTACGATAATCTTGGTTTTAGCTGCATCAAATCCAAGGGTGCTGAAATGGTAAAGGGCATCCAGGGAGTAACTGAGGGCATCCTTCTGCCGTAATCCATCTTTGGATAAGTAAGCCCAGTCATCGAGGACGTGAAAGACGATCTCAGATGCCAGGATATCATGGAGATATTTGGCGAAGTCCCAGAGCATCAAATCGCTCAGAGATGGACGTTGGTCTGGGAGGTAATTCACGAGGATCCTAACCGTCCCCCCCCTTGCGAGGTGCCGAAACACGTCCTCGAGCCCCTCATGCCGAGAGGCGAGGTTCCTCCTCATCAGCAGTTGGAGAGCGCCCAGATTCTCGAACTCCCCTATCAACTCCTTTCCCAGGCGCATAGTTCTGATTTAATACTTCCTTAATATAATCTTGGCGTTAGAATTTTAAACGTTTAATTATTTATCTCCATCTTCAAATATCACAAGATGTTTCGAATAAATCAACACTTCCTTCTCAGTATCAAAGTAACCATCGCCTTCAATTACAACTCGCATTTTACATTGCCAAAGGTGCCATATGGGATTTCAGCCCCACAATTCTTGCAATTCATGTATGTCAGCCTTTAGTGTGTATTTTTTTTATATGAACGTAGAGGGTTTATCTCACAGTAAGTTATTAGAACCCTGTTTTATTTAAGCATTATTAATTAAAGAGTAGAGTGAGATGAAGTTGCTTTTCGGCACTGCCGGTACTCCCATCAGCGCCATGGCCCGGGACAGTACGAGCGGCATAAGCCGAGTTCGCGAGCTTGGCCTTGACTGCATGGAACTCGAGTTCGTCCGCGGAGTCAGGATGGGCGCTGTTAAAGCCGCAGAGGTAAGAAAGGAGGGGGCAAGGCAGGACGTACATCTCAGCGTCCACGCCCCCTATTACCTGAACCTTAACTCCAGGGAAGAGGACAAGATTACGGCAAGCGTTGAGAGAATATATCAGTCCGCGCGCATCGGTTCTTTAGCAGGCGCTCGAAGCGTTGTGTTTCACCCTGCGTATTACCACAAAAACCCTGCTGTGGACGTGTACCGGAGGGTTAAAAAAGAGCTGGAGCTCTTATCTGAAAAGCTAGCCCTAGAGGGTATTAAAACCACTCTAAGGCCCGAGACTACTGGAAAGAAGTCCCAGTTCGGCACCCTGGGTGAAGTGATGAGGCTGAGCAGCGAGCTCGATGGGGTTAAGCCCTGCATCGATTTCGCCCACCTTCACGCGAGGAAAGGCAGGGACAATACTTATGAGGAATTTACTGCAATATTTGGGAGGGTAGAGGACGCCCTGGGCAATGAGGGCCTCAAGGACATGCACCTCCACGTTTCGGGTATCGAGTACGGGAGGAAGGGCGAGATCAGGCATCTCGTGCTGGCGGAGTCGGACTTCAACTACCAGGCTATGCTGAGGGCCCTTAGGGACTACAATGTGAAAGGAGCGCTGATATGCGAGAGCCCCAATCTGGAGATAGACGCATTGAAAATGAGGGAGTATTACCAATTAGGAGGATGACAGATGGAAGTTGAGGTCGTAGTGGGAAAGTTAGAGGATGCAGAGGAGGCTGTAGCAGTAATAGGGGCCTTTAAGGGGGGGGAAATAGAGGGGGAATTGAAAAAAGTCGACAAACTATTGGGTAGAGCGATTACTGACGCCTTCGGGGAGGAGTTCACCGGAAAACAGAATCAGGTTCTAGAACTGCCCACCTATGGCAAGCTGAGAGCCAAGAAGCTCATAATCGTCGGCCTCGGGGAGCGAAGGGAATTTGCCCTTGAAGGCATGCGCCAGGCTGCAGGAAAGGCATGCGTCCACGGGATAGACGCTGGCGCCAAGGGTGCCGCTATTCTCATGGATAGCTTTCCATTGGCAGGGGTCCCCTTTGAAGACGTGGCTCAGGCCACGGTTGAAGGAGCTATCCTGGGCACTTACAGGTTCAGGAAGTACAAATCCGGGGAAGAGGTGAAAGAGCTCGATAGACTCGTCTTATCCCCAGGCAGCCGGGAGCCTTTCTCCGAAGGGGAAGAAGGCGCTAGAAGGGGAAAGATAATTGCTGAAGCCGTGAATTATGTTCGCGACATCGTTAACAGTCCTGGGAACGAGGCAACGCCCAGGATGCTCGCCGAGGAGGCACAAAAGCTCACCGGGAAACGCATTAGCTGCAAGATAATGGAGAAAGCAGAGATTAAGAAGCTAGGGATGGGTGCATTTCTGGGGGTCGCCCAAGGCAGCGCTCAGCCCCCTAAGTTCATAATCCTCGATTACAATCCCAGAAATAATGGAGGCACCATAATTTTAGTTGGCAAAGCGATAACCTTCGACAGCGGCGGTATAAGCATCAAGCACAGTACGAAGATGGATAAGATGAAGTACGATAAGGCCGGAGGCGCAGCGATACTGGGGGTTATCCATGCAGCTTCAAAACTTCATTTACACCAGCGCGTAGTCGGTCTAATACCGGCCACTGAGAACCTGCTCAGCGGCTCGGCATTAAAGCCGGGGGATATCCTTACATCAGCCGATGGTAAGACCATTGAGATAATTAATACCGATGCGGAGGGCAGACTCATACTGGCGGACGCCTTAAACTACGCCCTGGGCTACAAACCAAAGGTAATCGTGGACATAGCTACCCTTACCGGGGCCTGTGTCATAGCTCTAGGTAACGTCGCCAGCGGATTATTGGGCAATGACGAAGGCCTGAAAAGGGGGTTGAAAAAGGCAGGGGAAGCTACGGGGGAGCGGGTCTGGGAACTGCCCCTGTGGAAGGAGTACGAGGAGCAGATTGAGAGTGATGTCGCAGATATTAAGAACGTCGGTGGCAAGGATGGCGGAGCCATAACTGCGGCTTCCTTCCTGAACAAGTTCGTCGAGGGTAGTGCATGGGCGCACATCGACATCGCAGGGACAGCGTGGAACGAGAAGGACAAGCCCTACGCCCCTAAAGGTGCCACGGGAATCGGGGTGAGACTCCTAATCGAATTTTTAAGAAGAAGGGAAGGAACTGGTGGACGAGGTTAAAGAAAAGTCCCCTTAGTCTATCTCAATCCGCGTCTTTGTGGTCTTCTTGGGGAGCTGCAGGGTAAGGATGCCGCTCTTGAAGCTCGCCTTGGCCTCTTCCGGAATAACCTCTGCAGGCAAATCTATGGAGCGTTTGAAGGAGTTGAAGGTTATCTCTCGTTGCATGGTGCCCCACTTCTCGAACTTGACGTGCCTGCTCATCGTGGCCTGAATTTCCAAGCTTCGCTGGGCGCAGAAGATCTTGACATCCTCTTTTTTGACACATGGCAGATCAGCGCTTACGACTATCTCGTCGTCTTCTTCGTGTATATGAATTAGGGGTTCAAGGCAGCCAATGGTGTGCCAGCTCGGCTGGAACCCTCGAAGCATAGAAGCGATTTCCTCCTCAATCCATCTCCCCATATCATCACCCGTACATCACAGGGATCTCCTGCTCATGCATTTTCTGCGCTGTCTTCATATTTTCCTCGGTGCGACGCATCAAGTCTCTCATTACTATGCGTATCTCCGCCTCTTTTTCAAGGAGCATTTTCACATCCACGTCTAAGCCTAGAATCTTATTCACAGCCTGGACGACGGCCGCCGCCGCTCCTGGGTCAGGGTAGGCATGATGGGACTCCGCCATAAGGTAAATTGAATCTAGACCCTTCTCCATGCAGGTTCTCAGGGTCACGCCGTCTTGGCCAGTTATGAACCCCTCCTCAAAGAATGTTATCTTATTTTTCTGGAGTATTTCGTCTGGTCCCTTGCCTGTAGATACTCCATAAACCCCTGGTTTCTCGACTTCCATCCTCTTGGGATTAGCCATTCCTCCTAGAAGGACTGCGAGTTTGACCCCCTTTGACATGAACCAGTCCACGAGGGAATCTGATAGGGGGTAAACCAGTGAAGGGGGGATTGGAATCTCAG
This sequence comes from Candidatus Hydrothermarchaeota archaeon, assembly GCA_964508205.1. GTDB lineage: Archaea > Hydrothermarchaeota > Hydrothermarchaeia > Hydrothermarchaeales > JALUUU01 > CAYZUE01. The sequence continues at coordinate 11,395 of CAZDSM010000031.1, forward strand.
AAACAGCGACGACTATTTCCGCGTTGCTGTAGAGCCTTATCGGCGCTTTAGGGCGCTTCCCATGGACCACGATGATAGGGGGTAGCTCATCTGACTCCACATGCCCAATCTCCTTGAGATTTAGGGTGCTGATTAGATGAGAAACCGCAATGGTGCCTACTAGACCAACGTCAGGGAAGCCCGTGATAGCTACAGGATTTTTAATCTCTAATTTCTTAGATTCAACAATCTTAATGCTCATATTACTCACGATAATCGCCTCAAGGACGCCCCTGGATTTATCTGGGGGGGGAATTGAGGATGGGTTACTTTTCCCGTGTTCTTGGGGACGGCGTTTATATCCTCGGCGTCCATGTTCTCTGTGTGAGTTCCTGAGAATTCTTCGGGGATGATGCAAGGGTATGCGGTTGCTGGCACGGTGTAAAACCTCTGCAAGACATGCCATGCTCTAACGTCGCCACTGTGGCGGGTTGCTCTTGCGCCTAGTTTCCCGGCGGAAACTTGCCTGTCAACGCAAGACTTCGTGTCCATGACCCGGTTGGTATATGGTGCTTGCAGCATTCGTATCAGCCCCTGAGACATGCCCACAGCTTTATGTGGGTAGTTGACTATTGGGTTCCTCAGCTTCTCCAGACGTTCCTCATTTTTTTGACGCCCTAAAATTTTGACAAAGCCAAAATTTTTAACGTCAAGTATCGGACGTGGGTTCACTCCTCATTGGAACCCGTGTTTATTTATTGTAT